>CAZQYO010000271.1:0-4217 GCA_964597415.1 uncultured Chitinophaga sp. | reverse complement strand
TATGGTAATTGATGGCGGTACAGGTGGCAACATTCCCTCCACCATAATTGACTATACCTCTAATGAACCGGTGTTGGTGCGCGAGGGAGCAGGAGTGTTTGTGTAATTACACTGTCATGTAAGTTCATTCCCTTTATTAATTCCCGTAGGTGCAATTAAATTATTGGCGCAACTCAACAGGAACAGCCGATAACACATGCTTCTTAATCGCCACCTAAACAGCTTTCAAATCTGTTCTACCTGTTAGTTCGACAAATCCGCAGAACATGTCAAACAGTGGAATAAAACAAAAAGCTCCTGATATTGGAAAGGCCTTCTTGCACTATAAAAAAGATGTTGATTTTATTTTTTCTCAAACCTTTCCATATGTGGCAGCACAACAATGTTGCCGTTGAGCATAAACGTAAGGCGGTAGAAGTCAATGTTGTCTTCAATCCATTTATCGGTCAGCTTCCAGTCTTTAAAAGTATCGTTGGTTACCAGCAGACAGTGATGTTTCTTTACATGGGCTATAAGGTGTAAGTCGGCAGGAGTTCCCGAAGGGGTTTCGGAATATTTACATAGTGCTTTAATGTCTTGGAGCACTTCTTTATCCTTTACTTTATGAATAAGGTTGAAGTCGCTCATTACATGAATATCTTCAAAGTCGTATTCCTCTTTCAGTTTCTTTACCAGAATGAGGATATTCTTCAACTCGGCACCATACGCTAACCGTTTACGATTAGCCATGTCAGAGTTGTAAGCCACATTGCTGCCATCCACCACTACTTTTCTGCGCTTGATGTGTATGGTTTCAAACATTTGGTTGGCGGAATGAAATGTGCCGAATAGTTTTACCTGATCGTTGTTAATTAGAAAATCAATGACATCCTTTTCTGTTCTCATTCCTTTGCTAAACCATTTGGGAAGTTTCCGTGCGCCCTTATCATTGGGGCGTTTGTATTCGTCCTCGGTTTTCAGAAAATGGTGGTACAGTTTTTTGAATTCTGTTTTAGAGCCGTTATCTAGTTTTGTGATAATATTAATAAGTAGCAACTGGTCGAATGTGCTGCCGGGAAAGGCGGAAGCATTTAGGTTGAGGTATTGCATAAGTTCATCCATACTGGTTATGCCCAATGGCTTTGCTATTTTATATTCTTCAATAACCGTGAAGCCTCCTTTTATAAATATTTCATAGTCGCGCGAATTGCTCAAGCCCTTCTCAATAGCCAATTGGTGTTCGAGCGGGTCGGTAAAACCCGCCAGCCATACTTTCATAAAATGCTGAAAGTCGGTAAAGCCCTTTGCTTTGCCGTAGTCAAATAATTGTTTCATATTGGTAATACCTTCCAACGGAGGACTCGAAGTGTTTTGTTTGCGCTGCTCGTCAAACATTTTATAGCCTTCTACATAGCCCTTGTTTTTCATTTCTTCAAACAGCGCGGCATCGGTAATGCCGTTGGCAACGGCTGTTTCGTATTCGGCAAAAGTGGTGCAGTTATTTTCTAATGCTTTGTAGAAAGTAGCAGCATCGGGAAAATTGTTTTCGGCCGCAGTTTGAAAGTCTTCGAGGGTTTTAAATCCTGCTGAGGGACAGAAGTACAATGCCCCTTTGCTGGCAAGGGCAAAGCCGGGCGTGCCGTTTTCAAAATCGTTGGCAATCATAATCTGCCTCACATGGTTGGCGTTGGCATAGCTGACAAACTCTGCCAGAGCGTGCATCTCCAATATCTGCTCCGCCTTGCGGATAGTTACGCAGTAATAGTCATACTTTTTCCCTTTCATGGCAATTGTTTTATGGTTACGAATTAAAGTTGTAATGATTTTTTATCGCCTGCTACTTCATCGGTTCGATGGCTGAACGAGTGGCTGATGAACAACAACACGGCTTTATCGCCATCGCATCCCTCAGGAAGATTTTCTTCAAACACGTGCATAGATTGTTTAGGAACCATGCCGCTCCATTCCATACAATCCCATACGGTTTTTGCAGCGCTTATTGCCAGGTAATTATTTAAACCTAATTTGCCCCTCACCAGATCATTCATTTTTGTGAGTTGTACCGAGCGGCTAATTCTTTCTTCGGCAGTTTGAATGTATGGAAGCACAGAAGAAGTGAAATAAGCGGAATAGCGATCGAAATTAGCGGCAGAAAAATTTTCACCCTTTAATTGCAGAGACCATTCCTCTATTGCCTTTCGCAGTGGCTGCATATCGCCAAATACTTCCTGCTTAACTGCTTTTAATTCAGTTGAGCTTAAAGCATTGATATAGGGCAGGTCGGGCAGGCGGAAGGTAAGCACGGAAGCACTTTCATCGGCTTCATCAAAGGGGCTGATAGTGAGGTTATGCTCGCGTATATATTCCCAAAACAAATCGGTGAGGCAGTACACCTCATCTTCTTCTCCCCACTTGCTGCTCATAATTTCGCTGTAAGCAACCGCCCCGCCTTCCTCGCTTTCAGGATGATTAGAAAGAGAACCCAAAAAGACGATAGCTTCTTCATCAACCAATGGCATCAGTCCGATGTAGCCGCATGTAGCAAACATGGTGAGCATTTCCTGTTTGCTGCTATCATAAAGCTGGTTTAAGAGCTTTTCCATCATTTTGCGGGCAACAATCATTTCTTTGTTTTCGTGCTTCACTGTTTTTTTGCCTCTTTCGAGGGTTTCGTAAATTTTTTTTACTTCCGTTAGGAATGTAGGGTCAGCATTGCGCGAAGCATGGCTGAGTATCATGTGCTTTTTAACTTGTGCGCTAGGATTGGCAAATTGCTTTGCTGAATCAATACCCATAAAAGAGGTCCCCGATACTCGAACAGTATCTGCAAGTAAATAAGCAGTTCGAATAATTTGACCGTCTAAGTAAAAGTTAATTCTTGACTGATCGTGATTAATACAATCAAACAGCAGCATAACATGAGTTTTGCTCCGAATATACTAATAAAAGTTTTATAATAAGGGTAGATTGGGCAATAGAAAATACAAGAAGCACCTCGCGGAAGCGAAGAGCTTCTTTTGAGGAGATTAAAAATCGGTCATATCTGTAAGTTCAACTGCTCTGCGAAATAGCGAAGCTTTGTTTATCTAATACACCGCCCTGAACCTGCCATATTTCATCAATTTGGTAAAAAAATGCAATAAAATGATGCCTTTCGGGAGAGTGTATAATAATCTGTGTCAAGGTCAAAAAGACTAAAATTGACACAGATTATTATACACTCTCCCGAAAAAGCTAACAAAAGAAGAAATGCCGGACGATTTGTATGGTGGAGGGCGCACGTCCAAACTACAGCTTGCTTTACTTACTTTAAAGGTAGGGGAGGGGCTGCGGTTAGAACCGGGAGAATTAAGGTCTCCTAAAGCACTTTACGCCATTATTTCGCGAATCAAAAAGAAGTATGGCTTTCGCTATAAGTATGCCAGGAATATTGGGGACAATGGGTGGTTGTTTCAAAGGGTGAAGTAGCTTGCTGGGAGATTATAACTTAAGGTATCTCGAACGCAACAGAATAGACGATTATAAATCCCTGCTAACTGATTACCGTTCGATGAATGGATTTGCTTTGTTTTGCAGTGAAAAATTAAAGGGATAATAGTGAAGAGAGTATATATCTTCTTGATAGGGTTAGGTGTAGTGATAGTGATTGGAGCGGGGATTTACAGATTCGCCTTTTCTCATTCCGCAAAGGATAAAGTGATGGCCTTGTTCCGAAATCACGAAAGAGTGCTGATAAAGAATGAAACAGAGAGAATAAACAGCAGAGACTTATTAAAAAGATACTACGATATTTTTGGCTATTCAGATATTTGGACGCAAGCCGAGGATAAGCGAAATAAGTTTAGGGATATGTTGAACGACATGCTCGGTCAGGCAGATAGCCTGGGGCTAAACCCGGCAGATTACCATGCTGACTTTATTAAACGTTACGACTCTCTTTCGCAGCAAGCCGACTTTGATAAACAACAGTACAAGGAAGAGAGTGAAGTAATTTTTTCTGATGCCGCCATTTCCTTTCTTTTTGATGTAGCCTACGGGAAGGAAATAAAGATCAGCTACAACGGGGTAAACTACCATATAGATACTTCCCGCGTGGTACAAGCTTATAATAGGATATTGGAAACAGGAAATTGGAGAAAGGTATTGGATACGCTGGAACCTAAAATCAGTCAGTACTTTATACTCAAACAGCGATTAAACCGGATGAAAACTTTTCTAAAGGATCATCCCGAACTCGA
>CAZQYO010000270.1:0-4231 GCA_964597415.1 uncultured Chitinophaga sp. | reverse complement strand
CTTAGGGTACACGGTTACCGGAGCAGAGGCAGACATAGAGCAATTACCGTCAGATATGGTGACCGAATAAACCTTTGATGAAGCGACTACAATTCCCTGAGTAGTGGCCAGGTTATTCCATTGATAAGTATAGTTGGGCAAAGTAGCTTTCAGTGTCACGTTGTTTCCGGGACAAAAAGTAGAATTGCCTTCTACCTCAATAAGGTCGTTATAAAAGGCACTCAAATCAACTGCCACAGTCGAGTCAGACTTGCAGCCGTAAACATTGGAAATAGTAACGGCATAATTTCCCGACTGATTTACCACAATAGAGCTGCCGGTGCTTCCGGTATTCCATTGATAGAGGTACCCCGGAGCCGCTTCAATCTGCACACTGCCTCCGTTGCACAAAGAGGCGGAAGATACATGAATCAAAGAATCGGGCACGGGATTCACCATTACCATTACGGGTGCAGAAGTAGAGGTGCAATTATTGTTGTCGGTAACAGATACCCGGTAATAGCCGCTATTAGTGGCCTGAGTGCTTTGTGAAGTATCGCCATTGCTCCATACATAAGCCATACCCGGATTTGTAGAAAGTGCTAAACTTTCTCCCATACAAAGCGTAGTAGAGCCGCTGTAAGTCACGGTGGGGGCAGGTGGAATTTGTATAGAGAACACATTAGAAATCACACTGGTATCCACCGGGTCGGTAGAGACAATTCTCAATTTATAATTGCTGCCGGGAAAGATGCCATAAGGAACAGAAATGGGGATCACTCCGCTACCCGATTGAGTAGAGGTCACCACTCCGATATTCAGAATAGAATCGAACTTACCTTGAGCATCAGAAAGCTCGGCAAAGAAAGTGTTGCCCGTATTAAAGTCCACCCATTTATCATACTGCAAAGGAATAGTTAACCCGGGGCAGGGGATGTTTAGTACCGCATTCAATCCAATATTAGTGCCGGCTAACTTGGCAAAGTCAGGGCTGAGATGGGATTGAACAGATTCAAACGAACCACCGATAAAAATTTTACGAGAGTCCCTATTAAAGGAAATACTATTCACCGTATTATTTGTGCCATTTGCCGCCAAACATTGCGTAGTATTTACCGAGCCGGTGGGGTTCAAAAAAGTGATTCGATTTTGAGTAGTGCCATTTACATTCGTAAAACTGCCAACGGCTGCCACCCAGTTGTTGACCATACACAGATGATAAACAACTCCATTATTTACCGAACAGTTAAAGGTAGAATCTATAGCGCCATCGGGATATAGCCGGGCTATCCTTTTTGCACTCATTCCATTGTATAGCGCAAAGGAGCCTCCTATTATCAAACGGCCATCTGCCTGAGAGGTGATGGTATAAACGGCATTATTTGCGCTGCCCGAAAAACTGTTATCGCGGGTACCATCAGTGTTTAATCTAATGAGGCGACTTGCGGGTTGTCCGGCATAAGAAGTAAACGCACCACCGGCTAAAATTTTTCCTGTTGATGGGAGGGTAATACTGTACACTATATTATTAAAGCCGGAGCCAATAGCAAATGAATTATCTAAACTGCCATCCGGATTCAAGCGAGCTATTCTGCTTTTTGTAATGCCATTAAATTTCGTGAAGGCTCCACCTATATAAATCTTTCCGGAGGCATCTGACGATAGCGCGTAAATCTTGTTGTTCGCACCCGACCCAATATTAAAGGAGGCATCCGGAGTGCCATCTGTATTTAAAAGTGCAATACGATTGGCAGGCGTTCCATTATACGAAGTGAAGTCACCGGCTATGAGTATTTTATTGTTGGGAAGAATAGTTATTGCCCGAATAATATTGTTTGCTCCCAAACCGGAGTTGAAACTATTGTCGAGATTACCGTTAACGTCTAAGCGGGCAATACGGTTGACTGTAATGTGATTGTATAAGGTAAACTGTCCGGCAATAATCGTTTTGTTATCGCTTTGAAATGCAGAAGCTAAAACTGCTCCGTTTAGTTTGGAGTTTCCAAAGAAAGAATGATCGAGAGAGCCGTCCGTTTGCAAGCGGGCAATACGAAGACGCGAATACGGACCACACTTCGTAAAGAAACCTCCTATGTAAATGCGGTTGCTTTGATCGAGAAACAGGGCATTGCATCTTTGATTAGGGGCATCTGTAGGGTAGAAAGTCGTATCTAATGAGCCGTTGATGTTTAATCGGGCTACCCGTTGAATGTTGTTGCCATTGTATTTGGTAAAGTTCCCGTCCACCAAAATCTTTCCATCAGGCTGAATAAACATTTCATTGATGTAGTCGTTGAAGCCAATGCCTGATAAAAACGTAGTATCTTCTGAGCCATCTGCATTTAGTCGCAACATGCGGCCGCAAGGATGTCCGCCATAATCAGTGAAAAAACCGGCAACCAAGATTGTATTGTTAACCGACATCGCAGTACCCGTTACCGTGTTGTCAGGGCCAAGGCTATCTATTTGAAAACTCAAATCAATGCTTCCATCATTTTCAATTCTCACTAACTTAGGTCTTGCCACACCTGCATAATTATTAAAGCTCCCTGCGATAATAATTTTACCATCACTCTGCTGATCTACCGAAAAAACAGCGTTATCGCATCCGGCACCGGTAGTAAAGGAATTATCAATGTTTCCATCTTGATTTAAACGGGCAATTCTTTTAATGCCGGTTCCATTGAAGGAAGTAAAACTACCGCCTACAAGAATTTTACCATCTGCTTGTAAATACAAAGCATAGATGGCTCCATTAAATCCGGTGCCTGAATTAAAAGTAAGGTCGCGAGAGCCATCGGGATTCAACCTGGCAATTCTATTTACCGTTGCTCCATCAAATTTTACAAACTCTCCACCTATAATCAATTTCCCATCCGGCTGGCGCACCACCACATTTACAAAATTATCGGCTCCGGAACCAACATCAAAAGAATTATCTATGGTTCCATCGGGATGTAACTTCGCTATTCCGTTGATAGAAACTTCGTTGACATACTTAAATTTTCCTGTTACTATAATAGAAGAGTCGGGTAACACAAGTCCTCCGGTGCATTTGTAATCAATGCCCACGCCTTGATAAAAAAGTGTGTCCACCTGCCCAATTTGTGCTTGGCTCGTTAAGCAGAGTAGCACAATTATGGACAATAGTCCAAAATATTTTTTTTGTAAAATCACAAACATACTTGGGGGAGTTTACATACCTATAAAACAGATTTCTATTACCTCTTTACGTGGCTGTCGAGTTTTTGTTATAAAACGACTTACTTAATACTCCGCCAAGAGGGCTTGAGTTTTTGCGTAAAAACTTCTTCTAAAATTGTAAGGTGTAGTTACTCAGCTATTTAACTGAAGATTCCCGTTGAAGAAATAATTTCGGATTAGAATCTTTCACTGATGGAAACACTCCTTCAACATCCTCTTATCGAGTAAGTTTGGTAAACGACAGGCGATGTTTACCGACTGTCATAAAATAGTTCCCTTGTGCTAAAGATGAAATATCAATTTCCTGAGTGTTGCGGCTATCTGAACTCCTAAATTCTATCATTTTGTTTCCGAAAGCAGAAAATATTCTGATGGGTTCGGCCTCCGGATACTCATGGTAAAGAAATACTCTATCGGTTGCCGGATTAGGGAAAAGCAGCAAATGATTATTGCTCAATTCAGCAAGCCCGGTACAAATGGCAATAAACGCAGAATCTGCTGTTTCAGCCACACATCCATTGGCTCCGGTGTAAGAGTAGGTTACTACTGCGGTAGAATTTCCCAAACCTGTGGGGTTAAAAGTACTCGCTGAAACTCCATTTCCGGCAAACTGCCCACCCGAAGGAGAGCCGACTAATGAAATACTGTTTCCGTTAGCGCAAAAAGTATCGGCCGGCAAACTGAAACTAATAGCAGGAAGTGGTTTTATTGTTACACTAACCGGCCCTCCGGAAAGTTGGCAAATCCCGTCAGAGATAGTGACAGAATAATTGCCTGAACTATTCACTACAATATTCTGGCTCGTTTGCTGATTACTCCATAGGTAAGTAACTCCCGAAATAGAGGCGAGAGTGATGCTATCTCCATCGCAAATGCTGATTGAACTATCAGGCGTAATCAATGTATTGAAATAGGCATTCATGTCTAAGTTAAGGGTGTTGCTGGAATGGCAGCCGATAGAATCGGTAACGGTTAGAGAGTAAATACCCGACTGACTGATGGTGATAGATGGGGTAGTAGGCCCTACACTCCATTGATAAATCAAATT
>CAZQYO010000269.1:0-4235 GCA_964597415.1 uncultured Chitinophaga sp. | reverse complement strand
CCAGAATTTTAGGAACCTACTGATCAAGAAACTGATTGCGCATATCATCATTCGAAGCCAGTTTCACTTTCCACTTCATCAATTTTTCGCTGTGGGCGCTCATTTTATCGGGAGGTCCGAAAAAGTGTAATAAAGGGCGATACCAGCGGTTAATGGCATCTTGCAGAATGGCACGCTGTTGTTTAGTGCCGGTGGCCAGATACACTACGTTATCATGCCCTTGCTTTAAGTGAAAACTTTCTTCGTAACATATTCTCTCTAATGCCCGGCAGTAAGGACCATAAGAGCCTTTAGAATTAATAACCTGATTGACGATTGCTGCGCCATCTACCAGAAATCCGATGACGGCAATATCTGCCCAAGTCTTAGCCGGATAGTTAAATACGTTGGAGTATTTACTCTTGCCGTTCAGTAGATCTTCCAACATTTGCTCTCGGGTTTTACCCAGTGTTTCAGCCGCAGAATAGAGCAATTGTCCATGCCCGATTTCATCTTGTACTTTGGCAATTAACGCCAGTTTACGCCTGAAATTAGGAGCGCGAGTAATCCAGGTGCCTTCGGGAAGCGCGCCTACAATTTCACTGTGGGCATGTTGCTCAATCATTCGAAGCAACTGTTTTCGGTATTCTTTCGGCATCCAGTCGCCCGGCTCAATTTTTTCACCACGGGCAATTCGATCTTCAAAGACCTGTAATTTCTCCGGGTCTTCATCGCTTACATTCATTCTGCGGGCATCTTCCTCTGTAATATTGGTGCTTCCGTACATAATGCTTTAGTTTTTTAATTACTCTTCAAGTCCATTTAGTAAAAGATTGGCAATGTCTTCGGCTATTCTCTCTTTTGCCATCGGCTTATTGCTTTTAAGCAAATCGTAAGTGGCATTTAGAGAAGAGAAGATAGCGAAGGTCACCAATTTAGAATTCATTTTTTTGAAACTACCTTGTTTCATTCCACTTTCAATCACTTCGCGAAATTTCATTTCATATTCGTACCGCAGCTTTTTAAAATGAGATAGATGAGGCTCTTGCAGAAACATCCATTCATTGAAAAACACTTCAGAGGCCTCGAGGTTTTGGGCAATCACGCTGACATGCGCTTTCATCAACTGCTTTATCTTTTGAGCGGGTTTGTCTCCTAATCCTTCAATAGCTTCAAATGCTTTGAAAAACTGCACGGCAATGTCCTGACAAATTTCGCGAAGTAGATCGTCCTTGGATTTGTAATGGTTGTATATACTCGGAGCTTCAATCCCCACTTCGCGTGCCAATTCGCGCATCCCTATAGCAGCATATCCTCTCTCCCGAAAAAGCTTTTCAGCCGTTTGGCGGATATTATCTTTGGTGCTTAGTGTAGTGAAACTCATGGCTAACAACTGTTAGCGAATATAGGGTTATGAGGCGAACCAAACAAGTGTTAGTTTACAGGTAATAAAGGTAGTTGTGATCTTTCAGGTGCTTTTCGGCATTTTCATAAGAAGGCATCACGGTCTCTACTAATTTCCAAAAGCGAGAGGAATGATTATGATGTACTAAGTGAGCAAGTTCATGTATCAATACGTAGTCCACTACTGAACGGGGGGCAAACAGCAGGCGAACCGAAATAACAATATTGCCGTTGGCAGAGCAATGCCCCCAAAAGCTGGTGGCATATTTCATTTTGACTGTGCCTAATGGCTTTTTAAAAAAGCGGTGGTTAAACTCATGAAGCCGCTCGCTAATGATAGGTTGAAAAAAACGACACAGGCATTTTGCGACCAGATAGGAACAGGCATTTGCTTCCGACTCGGGGTTTAGTCCTTTTGCTAATGAAAGCACGATATTATTACGGAATAGTTTAGCCGTAGAATTAGCAGCGTTGTGATAAAAAATAGAAATGACAAATTCTTGTTCGCCCACCTGTAATATTTCTCCGTTCACATATTTGCGTTGGGGAAGGCTGTCCAGTAATTCAGGTTTGTCCCCCAACTTATCTTTCGCCCATTTCAGCAGCGAATCAATGCTTTTGCGCTGCTCGGCTTTGTCCTGTTTTTCGTTTACACGAAGCAGAATCCCCTTCTTATTCACGGTTACTCTATTGTTGAAGCGAGATTCAAATAAAATGCGAACAGGGATATTCTCGCCATTCACCACAATTTCAAATTGCCTTTGAAGGCCGTTCGCTTCATCTTTTGAGTTTAGCGCAGGAGCAGAAGTATTATCAAACAGAGAAAGTGGTATCATTGGTAGCCGCTAAAATGCGCAGAAGAAATAGCTTAATCTCAGTATTTTTTCAACAAAGAAGCCGCAAAAGAAGCTTCCGTTTTTGGAGTGCCGTTTTCTCTTTTTAAATTTTTAGAATTAGGACTTTGCACACATCGAGTTTCAGGAGAATTTTATTTACCGTGCTTCCGCAGTTTTATTTCTCTTGTCTTTCGTCTGCGTGTTGGTGATAGTCGCTTTTTCGTCTTTAGTGTTATCCCCAACAAAAACTGTCAGTTCTCCATGTAGTGGGAGAGAGCATTCTCCTCGGCATAAACTCCTCTTGCCACAATTGGTAGTGTAAGCTTCCGGTTTTTACAACTTCGCGCATAAACTGAAACTGTTTCTATCTCTGACAACATAGCTTTTTGACTACATTTGGCAAAAGATTTTAAACGTGAAAACTCATCATAAAATTGTAAATGGCGATAGCAGATATATGACAGAGTTGGCAGACAATTCAGTGCATCTCGCTATCACTTCCCCACCCTATTGGCAACTCAAGGACTACGGAACCGACAACCAAATTGGCTTTCACGATAGCTACGAAAATTACATCAACCACCTGAATTTAGTTTGGAAAGAGTGCTATCGCACACTTCACAAGGGTTGCCGCCTATGTGTGAATATTGGCGACCAATTTGCCAGAGCAGTTTATTACGGTCGCTATAAGGTTATTCCTATCCGTGAGGAGATAATTAAATTCTGTGAGAACATCGGATTTGATTACATGGGAGCAATCATTTGGCAAAAAGTTACGACTTCGAACACGACTGGCGGTGGCGTTCAAATGGGTTCATATCCCTATCCGAGAAACGGTATTTTGAAAATTGACTACGAGTTTATTCTCGTTTTCAAAAAATTGGGTGATGCCCCCAAACCGACAAAGGAGCAAAAAGAACTTTCAAAAATGACTGCCGAAGAATGGAACACCAACTTTGCAGGACATTGGAACTTTGCCGGAGCAAAACAAAATGGGCACATTGCCATGTTTCCCGAAGAATTGCCGAAACGCTTAATTAAAATGTTTTCGTTTGTTGGCGAAACAATCCTTGACCCATTTGCAGGAAGTGGAACAACAGCCTTAGCAGCTAAAAAGTCTGACAGAAACTCGGTAGGTTTTGAAATCAATCCTGAATTTATTCCATTCATCAAAGAGAAATTAGAAGTTCATCAGAAGGACTTGAACGAAACCACTTATGAGTTTGTAACACAGCCACAAACCACAATTGACTTTGAAACCGAAATCAAAAAACTGCCTTACATTTTCAAAGACCCTCATACACTTGACAAAAAAATTGACGTAAAAAAATTACAGTTCGGATCTAAAATTGACAAGGACAGTTCAACAAAAAGAGAAGAACTCTTTACTGTTAAGGAGGTTATTAGTCCAGAGTTAATTCGTTTGAGTAATGATTTAATGATTAAACTAATTGGCATCAAGGAAGACCCAATTATCAACGGACAAGCAACAAAATTCCTTACTGACAAAACAAAGGGCAAGAGAGTATTTTTGAAATTCGACACCGTAAAGCACGACAGTAATAATAATCTGCTTTGCTATCTCTACCTTGAAAATAAAACTTTCCTTAATGCTCACTTAATTAAAAATGGGTTAGTGCAGGTGGACAGTGATATGGATTTCAAATTCAAAGACAAATTTTTAAATCTATTAAATACAAAATAATGCCATTAAATTTTACACCGCAACAAAAACAAGCTCTTCTACAAGCATTAGGGCAAGGAAGACAAAACGCAATTAATGCTCATACATTGGCTCAAAATCTTGGTTATTCAACAGGTGGAAATCAGGTTGAGCTTCGCTCATTAATTAAAGAGTGCATTGAAATTGACGGTGATTTAATAGGAGCAGCAACAGGACAGCCTGCTGGATTTTTCATAGTAGCCGCACTTGCAGAGCTTGAGAATTATATAGATACTTTAGAAAACAGGACAAGAAGCGATAACGAAAGAAGAACAGCACTAATAAACAGTTGG
>CAZQYO010000268.1:0-4244 GCA_964597415.1 uncultured Chitinophaga sp. | reverse complement strand
AAGGGCTTGTCCTCAAATGGCGCTACAGCACATACGCCCGTGGGAGAGTGATGTGCCCCAAGTGAGCGCAGTAAGGCGCCAAAGTATTTTGTCTTTTGGTGTTATCCTACACAAACCGAAGCCCATCGGGCAGGTTGAGAATTAGGGCTAATGCCCGGTTGAAGTTTCTATTTTTGCGTGCCTTTAAAATTTACTCGCTATTTCTATGAAAACCCTGCTTGCTGTTTTATTTGCTGTGCTCAATTTTACTATGGCAAGTGCTCAGGACAACTCTCCAAAATTTACGGTTAGCGGGTATATTAAGGATGGGGGCAATGGGGAAAGTTTGTTGGGGGCTGCGGTGTATATTGCCGAGTTAGGGAAGGGCACCACGGCCAACGATTACGGTTTTTATTCCCTGACTATGCCGCGGGGTACTTACACGTTGCGCATTTCGTACATGGGTTTTACCACGCAGGAAAAGAAAGTGACGCTTGATAAGAATGTTCGCTTAAACATAGAGTTGAGTTCTTCCGTTACGGAGGTGCAGGAGGTAGTGATTACCGGAGAGAAAAAGGGGCAGAATGTGGAAAGCACAGATATGGGAAAACAGGAAATACCTATTGAACAGGCTAAGGCGCTGCCGGCTCTGTTAGGCGAAGTGGATGTGCTTAAAACTATTCAGTTATTGCCGGGCATTCAGGCAGCAGGAGAAGGGAACTCGGGCTTTTATGTGCGCGGAGGTGGCCCCGATCAGAACCTTGTGTTGTTAGATGGAGCGGTAGTGTATAACACCGGTCACTTGTTCGGCTTTTTTTCGGTTTTTAATTCAGATGCCGTTAAAAGTATTACTGTTATCAAAGGAGGAATGCCCGCTGATTATGGCGGGAGAATATCTTCTGTAGTAGATGTGCAGATGAAGGAGGGAAACATGAAAAAGTGGAATGTTGAAGGCGGCTTGGGCTTGATTTCATCGCGGCTCACTATTCAGGGGCCGATTAAAAAAGACAAATGCTCCTTTATTATTTCTGCGCGCAGAACCTATATTGATCTTATTCTCAAACCTATTTTGCCACATATTGGCGATGGCGAGTTTGCGGGTAACGAATACTATTTCTACGACATCAACGCCAAAATAAATTACCGCATCTCTGACCGCGACCGGCTTTATTTAAGCGGTTATTTCGGTAGAGATGTTTTTAATTTTACCGACCCGGGAGGCAACTTCAAACTCAATTTTCCCTGGGGTAACTCTACCGCTACGCTGCGCTGGAACCACCTTTTCAGCGACAAGCTGTTTTTGAACACTATGTTTATTTACAATGACTTTGGGTTTAAGGCCAGCACTTCTTTTCAGGATATAACTTTTGGGATAAACAGCAGCGTGCGCGAGGCCACCGCCAAAATGGATTTTGATTACTCTCCCTTTTTAGGACATCTGATGAAATTTGGATGGCAGTATAACTTTCACGTGTTTACTCCCTATCAGGCCGGTGGCAATGCCGGTTCGGTAGATTTTAAGACCACAAATCAGGCAAAGAAATTTGCGCACGAAACCTCGGTTTATTTTCTGGATGATTTTGAAGCTACCCGCTGGCTCAAAATCAATATAGGGTTGCGCGGCTCTTTGTTCAACTTTATGGGGCCGTTCAGCAAAATTAATTTTAGAGATGGCCGCGCCATAGATACGCTTAGCTATAAACCCGGTGAAAACATTGCTACTTACTGGGGTCTTGAGCCTCGCCTCGCCTTGCGGTTTAAGGTAGATAAGACCTCGTCTATCAAAGTGGGGGTTACTATGAACAAGCAATATGTTCACTTAATATCCAGCTCTACCACTACGCTTCCAATAGACCTATGGGTGCCCAGTACTAAGGCGGTGAAACCCCAAATAGGAGTGCAGGTGGCGCTCGGTTATTTCCGCAATTTCAAAGAGGATATGATTGAAACTTCGGTAGAAGTGTATTACAAAAGACTGTGGAACCAAATTGAATATGGCGAAAGTGCGGTGGGAAATATTACGGTAGATGTAGAAGATTTATTTACCTACGGCAACGGCTATAGCACAGGGGCTGAATTTTTTATCAAGAAAGCCAAAGGCAAATGGACGGGGTGGATAGGTTATACCTTAGCATGGACCTGGCGGAAGTTCCCCGATATAAATGGAGGTAAAACTTTCTTGGCGCGGTATGATAGGCGGCATGATTTGAGTATTGTGAATATGTACGAAATCAATAAACATTGGAAAGTATCGGCCACCTTTGTGTTTGCTACCGGCCAGCGCACTACCCTTCCGGTTTCTTTTTTTCTCAACGAAGGAGAAGTGCATTATGTGTATGGCGAAAGAAATTGGTACAAGATGCAGCCTTACCACCGCTTAGACTTGGGCTTTACCTACATCATTATTCCGAAGAAAAAACGGAAGATTCATTTTTACTCTGACATTACCTGCTCTGTCTATAACGTCTATAATCGAATGAATCCCTTTTTCCTGTACATTGACCCCAAAGGAAGCATTGGAGGGGAACAAAGTTCTGTGGACCCTGACAAGGGAGATCTGAAATTCCGCGCAAAGCAAGTATCGCTTTTCCCTATTTTACCATCACTTACCTGGAACTTTAAATTCTGACCAAATGAAAATCATCCAACAAAAGCCGTCAGTATTTATAGCAGCCGCCACTTTGCTTCTGCTCGTAATTTCTTCTTGCAGTAAAATTATTGATATAGATATTCCGGCCTCTGCCAATCAAGTGGTGGTGGAGGGAACTATTGAAAGAGATGGCCCGCCCATTGTTATTTTGACTAAAAGCGCCCGCTTTTTTGACAATGTAAATCTCAATGATATCGGCAGCTATTTTATTCATGGTGCACAAGTTAAAGTAAGTGGTAGCGATGGCTCCTTTACCGACTTGACGGAATTGTGCCTGCAAAACTTAAACTTACCGCCCGACCAAGCGGCTATTGTGTTGAGTGCTTTTGGTTTCACCACTATTGATTCGGGTCAAATTCCCGATGTATGCGTGTACACCGTTCCCGATGTTATTAATTACCTGACTACCGGAAACTGCAACTTCAAAGGAAAGGAGCAAGTGACCTATCAACTCGATATTCTCACTCCTCCTATTGTCTCTTCGGGCGATTCTGTTCATGCTACTTCCAGCACCTTTATCCCTACTGCCATAGGGCTTGACTCTTTAGCTATTCACGAACATCCAAACCCGGCCTACCGAGATTCAATGGTGGCGGTGTATGCCTACCTTTCTGTGCCCGATACCTTTGGCAACTTTGCCCGTTACTGGACCAAAAGAAATGAAGAGCCTTACTACAAGCCGCTGTCCCAATCGGTGTATGACGATAAACTTTTTGTGGGCCTGAGCATCGGCTTGCCCTTAGAGCGCGGACAAAAACAGAGTAAAGATTTTGACATCAACACCTATTCCTATTTCTGGAAAGGCGATACCGTGAGTGTGAAATGGAGCAACATTGACAGCAAAACTTATGACTTCTTTTATACTCTCGAAAATGACGGAGGCGATAGCCCTTTTTCATCGCCTGTTCGCATTAAAACCAATATCAATAATGGCTTGGGGGTATGGGCCGGCTATTCCAGTAAGTTCTACAAAATTATTATCCCCAAATAAAGCCGCACCAAACCGGTAACCGATATGCAGGGCAAGCAACATCTTGCTAAAGCAATGACCACAGAGGTGACACCGGAGATGCGTTCTTCGCGCAGTAGTTTTCGCATATAAACAAGATACTTGCGTATTAGCCCTTGATAGACTACTGCTTTGACGGACACTTTACCGTTCCGTAACTGCAATACACACAACAGTCGCCCGGCTTTGGACGAAGTATTGCTTTACACTTTTCGCACTGATAGTAAAACTGGCAAGTATCGGTTGGCATGGTTTCCTCCTTCTTGTAACCACAATTAGGGCAGGTGATGACAGATTGGTCTTTAGTTTTCAAGCGTGAAATTTTTAAGGTGCGTACTCCAGTCATATTTTTTGAATTGGATAGCGTATCCGGAAATATCTTTACCTAAATAGTTTGATAAAATAGTTCGAATTCCCTTTGTGCCACCAAAATCCCCTTTATACCAATACAAAATCATATTGGTCTTGACGACTTTCTTTGTCTCATCAATTTCCGTTTCAGAAGTGAGGAATAATGTAGCAGCCATGTTTTGGGGTTGCTCTTGCCTTCACATTTCGGAAATGCCTGAACGGCTGCAAGAAAAGTTTCCTGCACCAAATCTTCTG
>CAZQYO010000267.1:0-4251 GCA_964597415.1 uncultured Chitinophaga sp. | reverse complement strand
TTCACAATCTTCCAAAAAAGCCGGCTCGACAAAATCAAAAACCCCGGTACTAGATAATTTTGGAAGGGACATCACACATTTGGCCGAAGAAAATGCCTTGGATCCGATTGTTGGACGTGAAAACGAAATCGAGCGTGTTTCGCAGATTCTAAGTCGCAGAAAGAAAAATAACCCAATTTTAATTGGTGAGCCGGGCGTTGGCAAAACAGCCATAGTGGAAGGCCTTGCACTCAGAATTGTGCAGAAAAAAGTTTCGCGGGTACTTTTCAACAAAAGGATTGTGATGCTTGATTTGGCGGCTTTGGTAGCCGGTACTAAATATCGCGGTCAATTTGAAGAAAGGATGAAAGCCATTATGAATGAATTAGAAAAGAACCGCGATGTCATTCTTTTTATTGATGAGATACACACGATTGTTGGTGCCGGTGGAGCAACAGGTTCTTTAGATGCTTCAAATATTTTCAAACCGGCTTTAGCACGAGGGGAATTACAATGTATTGGCGCCTCTACACTAGATGAATACCGGCAGTATATCGAAAAAGATGGAGCGCTGGCAAGAAGATTTCAGCAAGTAATTGTTGATCCGCCAAGTCCCGAAGAAACCATACAGATACTAAACAACATTCGTCCTAAATACGAAGAGTATCATAATGTAGATTACGCTAAGGAAGCGATAGAAGCCTGCGTAAAACTTTCTACTCGTTATATTACTGACCGATTTTTACCGGACAAAGCCATTGACGTGATGGACGAAGTGGGAGCACGAGTTCACCTCAAGAACATACATGTTCCTAAGACAATTATTGAGTTAGAGAAGAAAGTCGAAGAAATAAAAGTAGAGAAGAATCAAGTGGTGAAAAGCCAAAAGTACGAAGAAGCCGCCCGACTGCGCGATAGTGAGAAAAAACTTTTGGAAGAACTGGAAAAGGCAAAAAATCAGTGGGATGAAGAATCCAAAATAAAACGTTATCCGGTAAGTGAAGAAGACATTGCAGAAGTGGTCGCCATGATGACAGGCATTCCGGTTACTAAAATTGCTCAGAGTGAAAGCAATAAGTTGGTGAACATGAGTGGCGAAATCAAGGATGTAGTGATTGGGCAAGATGAGGCAGTGATGAAAGTAGTAAAGGCCATTCAGCGAAATCGAGTCGGTTTAAAAGACCCTAACAAACCTATTGGCACATTTATTTTCTTGGGACCGACCGGAGTAGGGAAAACAGAATTAGCAAAAGCAATTGCACGTTATCTCTTCGATTCAGATGATGCACTTATCAGGATTGATATGAGTGAGTATATGGAGAAATTTAGCGTTAGCCGATTAGTGGGGGCGCCTCCGGGATATGTAGGGTATGAAGAAGGGGGTCAGTTGACGGAGAAAGTTCGAAGAAAGCCTTATAGCGTAGTGCTGTTAGATGAAATTGAAAAAGCTCATCCCGATGTATTTAATATTCTGTTACAGGTTTTCGATGACGGTATTTTAACGGACAGTCTTGGCAGAAGAGTTGATTTCAAGAATTCTCTGATTATTATGACCTCCAATATTGGGGCACGAGATTTGAAAGATTTCGGAACGGGTGTAGGGTTTGCCACTTCCGCAAAGAGTTCTCAAAATGATGAAATGGCCAAAAACGTGATCACAAAAGCATTGAAAAGAACTTTCTCGCCAGAATTTCTGAATAGAATTGATGACGTAGTAATATTTAATTCGTTAGAGAAAGACTCTCTTTTCAAAATCATAGATATTGCATTGAGCAATGTTACCAAGCGGATAAAGGATCTTGGGTTTGAAATTAAACTTACGACTGAGGCAAAAGGCTTTTTATCAGAAAGAGGCTACGATCCTCAGTTTGGAGCAAGACCTCTTCACCGCGCCATTCAGAAATATGTAGAAGACCCATTGGCCGAAGAGATACTTCGATCGAATGCTAAACCAGGCGATACCTTTATGATAGAGTTGAATAAAGAGGCGGATGAATTGAAAATTACCTTGAAAGTACCTAAGAAAAAAGCGGAACCTCAAACCGGTGAAAGCTAAAATAGAAGCCCTGATAAACCATCATCAGGGCTTTTTTTATGATTCCTTTGTAAAAGCTTGCATAATAGCTTCACTTACCCCAACGGAAGAAAAGCCCCCATCGTGATATAAATTTTGCATAGTCACGTACCGCGATAAATCGCTAAAGAGTGCGATACAAAAATCGGCACAATTTTCAGCGGGGGCATTCCCTAATGGACTCATTTTATCGGCAAAATTGAAGAAGCTATCAAACCCTTTAATACCGCTCCCAGCTGTAGTCATAGTGGGAGATTGTGAAATAGAGTTTACACGCACTCTTTTTGCATTTCCGTAATGGTAACCAAAGGAACGTACAATGCTTTCTAAGGTAGCCTTTGCGTCTGCCATATCTGCATAACCGGGAAACGATTTTTGAGCAGCGATATACGTTAAAGCGACTACACTTCCCCATTCACTGATGGCATCTTGCTTCATGCAAACCTGTAGCATCTTATGAAGGGAAAGAGCGGATATATCCAATGTTTTCTGAAACCAATCATAATTCAAATCGCCATAGGTTTTCCCCTTTCTAACATTCGGTGACATTCCGATAGAATGAAGTACAAAGTCTAACTTGCCCTCTAACTTCTGAGTAGAGAGATGAAACAATTTTTCTAAATCCGCCACAGAAGTGGCATCTGCCGCTATTATTTCGGTTCCGCATTTATCGGCCAACTTGCTTATTTCCCCCATCCTAAGAGCAATCGGTGCATTGCTCAAAATAAATTTGGCTCCTTGTTGATGTACCTTTTCAGCCACTTTCCACGCAATCGAATTTTCATCTAAAGCCCCGAAAATAATTCCCCGCTTTCCTTCCAGTAAATGATTCATACTATCAATTTTATTGCTAAAAATATTCCTTTCCACCTTTAAAGTTTCACGATACCATATTCTCTATCTAATGAAAAATGAATTTGTCAAAAAAGTGAAACACAAATCTTTATTATCTCTCTACCAATTCTCTTGCATTAGCCATTGCTGCTTCAGTAGGCTGCTCGCCACTTAACATTTTGGCAATTTCCCAAATGCGCTCCTCTCCTTTTATCTCTTTGATGCGAGTATAGGTGCGAGCCTCTTTTATCTCTTTATACACATACAAATGTCGGTCGGCTGTCCGAGCTATTTGAGGTAGGTGAGTGATAGAAATAATCTGATGGTGACGCGATAGTTTTTTCATTATCTCTCCTACTTTCAATGCTGTACCGCCCGAAATGCCTGTATCAATCTCATCAAAAATCATAGTAGGCAAGGCATCCGCATCTGCTACTAATGATTTTATGCAAAGCATCAGACGCGATAATTCTCCGCCCGAAGCAACATCTTTCATCTCTAAAGGCATAAATCCCTTATTGGCCGAAAAGAGAAAATTAATTTCAGTTATTCCTTTCTCTCCTAAATGATCTGTAGGTAATTTTCGAATATCCACTTTAAAAGAGGCATTTGACATTCCCACTTTCCCTAACAGCACGACCACGTTATTCTGAAATTCACGCAATACCTTCTCGCGATTGTGATGAAGCTGATTCGCGAGTTGTAGTAATTCCTTTAACCGATCATCTAATTTCTTTCGCAAACTTTCTATCTCTGTCGAGTTACTATCTATACCTTCTATCCGTTGCTGTAGTTCTCGTTCTATTTGAAGTAGCTCTTCAATAGTATCTACACTGTGCTTTTTCTGAAGTCGGTAAATAGAATCCAACCTTTCATTTACTTCCTCCAGCCTTTCGGGATCAAGTGATGTACTTTCCTGTAAGTTTTCCAACTCATTTGCAATATCTTTCAATTCCTCATAACTGCTGTGTAGCCGTTCGCTATAAGCAAGTATATCCCTATGAAGACTCTTCACCCCTTTTAATTGTGTTTGAATTTCGATTAACTGATCTAACAAGGAGTATTCTCCATGATTTAAAATGCGAAGAGCATTTTCGAGCGATCGTTTAATCTCTTCCACATTATTCAAAGTTCCTTGCACCGTTTCCAACTCATCCAGTTCACCTACTTTTAGTTTTGCTTCCGCTAATTCATTCAGTTGAAATTTGATGTAATCCAATTCAGCAGATGCCAGTTTGTTTTGTTCGGTAAGGGCTTCTAATTTTTTTAATTCTTTCTTATAAGCAGAAAATTTTTCGCGATACTCAGACAAGGCCACTCTGTTTTTTGCCAGGGAATCTATAATCGCCAACTGAAATCCCGCT
>CAZQYO010000266.1:0-4296 GCA_964597415.1 uncultured Chitinophaga sp. | reverse complement strand
ATTTCCGTACGGAACAAAGGTACTTCCCTGCGGTAAACCTTTTCTGGGGTCTGCCTTGCTTGGATTGTAGCTGCCACCGTAGCCATTGCAGAAAGAAATTAAGTCTTCAAAGTTGGCTACATTTTTAGCATGTCCGGTTTCTGATGTTGATGCCATGATGTTTTAATTTTTGAAGTTTAAAAATAAATCGTTATACATGGCTAAGATATACAAAAAAGTAATAGTTTTTGAAAGCATCAATCAGCCAAGTATTTTGTTCTTCCGTTTTGCTTTACAGCACGAAGGCATTGTTTGCGGTTTTTTTCGGCACTTGGATTGTAAGAAATATGCACCCATTGGTCAAATTCCTGAATGAGTTGGTCGAAAACAAGGTCGGTGTTTTTTATGCGTTGGTAGAGTTGCTCGGTAGTAAAGCCGCCAACGCTAATGTCTGCGGCTTGTCCTTTCAGGTGTTGGCTGTTGGTAGCTCCGCCAATGGCTTTGTTTACTTTGGCGCAGCGATAACCACTGCTTACGCTTACTGCTTTGCGAATTTTATCGCGCAAGGGCTGAAAAACTTTTTTACACAGAATGGTGAGATTATCAATTACCGATTGTGGCGGAGTAAACTGCTCTGTAATGTTAAGCCGTGTAGCTGTCTGACTACGAAGCATTTCTTCAAGCGTGAAGTTTTGGGTGAGTTGCATAACTAAATGTATATTGTTTTGATGATAAAATAAAAATAGTGCTATTGTAATAATAGCTATAAGTTATTTGCTTGTAACCTGATGTTCCTGCTGGTGAGATATAAAATATGTATTTATCCATAAATATTCAGTTATTATTTAACGTTCTGTTCTATACTTACAATGTTTAACCCTTTTTCATAGAATATTGTATCAAGTGTTATTATTCCATTATCCACAACAACTAACTTCTCATTTATTGTAGTTACCGTATTGCCAAATTTCTCATAGTATTTAACTATGAAAGCATATGTGTTTTTGCCCGCTAAAAAAGCGTCAATTTTATCAATCAGGAAATCAAATGTAATACTTGCGGCTTTTACCGTGTTGCCTTGCTTAAAAACAAAAATAATTCTCTCCTCACTTACGTCTCCATATCCTATGCCGTAAGAAACAAAGTATTGAAGGTGACTATCAATTACCGTATGATTTTTAATAGATACAGGTGCGAAAAAACCAATAACTGTATCGCTGTAATATGTGCCATTAAGAAAATCATCTTCTTTATTTTCAAGCAATATAAAACTGACTGAGTCAATATTCGGATAATTAATGCTTATCCAGCCTCTGTCAATAATGAAAGGAAATATTTTGAAAAGCAAGCTGTCGCAGTTTTCGCACGTGTCCGGCTTATTGCTAAGCGATAAGGATAAGTTGACCGTATCAGCAAGAACGGCAGCACCATAATTGCTTTCTTTTGATTCGTGCAGTGGGTATTTATGCTCGCATGCTGCTAATAAGAAAAAGAAAGCAATGACTATTGTATTTCTTTTGCAATTGCTCCAAACGAACAATCAATAGTATCTTCATTCACCACAGCTGAGCAAGCCGTATCCAGTTGCCAACCAATACTATTATTTCCTTGCAGGCAAGCAGAATAACCATTGGTATTTAGCCATGTTCCAAAGTTAGTGTCAGGAATACTCACCCACTGAGCATTTGCTCCAACACTTAAGAGCAGTAAGAAAACGAAGTAATATTTTCTCATGTGTCCTGATTTTTAATTAAAGACAAAATTTCCAAAGGCATTCTCTATAACGAAAATAGTTCTTTTTGCTAAATTTTCAATTTTTAAAATATAACAACCCTTACCCGTAGGGATTACAGGTGAGAATTTCTATAAAAAATCGAATGAGGTGCATTCTTTATTGTTTAAAATTATTCTCTGCGGGGTAACCGTAATACAGTTCCACCATTTAATATTTCACAATGCACCCATCTCCAGAATTCTGATCGGGTTGGCGCTAAGCGCCTTTACTCCAATGCTTAAAACGAGCTTTCATTCGATTGTATTTTGCTTCCCGTTATCGGGATTGATATTTTTTGTGCCGAAAAATGCGGAATTGCCGCTAACTTCGGCATATCACTCTCCTACGGGCGTTCGTGCGGTAGCGCTATTTGAGAACAAGACCTTTCGCCAAGTTTTCATTCGCTATTCGAAATTCGTTATTCATTATTCTACATCAGTTACGCAAAGTTGTAACACATACAATAACAACAGTGCAAACGCACCTCCGCACTATAACCTTAGTCGAATAAATTCCTCACACAATCAATCTTGTCATTGCGAAACATTTTCCAATAAAATCAATCAAAACAAATGTTGAAGCAACCATCCGATTTGTGTTTATGCCGATGGTCTGATCTGTGTCAATTTTAGTCTTTTTGACCTTGACTCAGTTTAATATACACTCTCCAATACTCTTAATGCTCTTAATTGTTCAATTTCCTTCAAAAACCTTCATATTCTACCGTTTCCATTTCTATCCTATACTCCGACCCCGCCCGCAAACGCAGGTAAACCGCCCGCAAGCGTAGGTAACTGTTAAAATTCTCTTGATTTTATTTCAGTTGACTCAATATGCAAACTTATAACCGGTAGATAAAATACCCACAGAAAACAAATACGGATAGCAATAGCCATATATTTCCTTCCATGCAATGGAGTTTCAGTCAGGGAACCCTTCACGGTCGGCTCACGTAATTTATGGATGTAGGATAAGGAAAGTAGAAGAGGCTTGATTTGTTTTAGTAGCGGAATTTCTATCCGGATTTTCACTGCCGGTAACACTATCCCTAACTGCTAAATTGGATTTCTGTAACGCAGTACTTCTTTTACTCGTATTTCCCAAGACTACCACCGTGTCGCGATGAGCCAACGGATGACCCGGCATTATCCTGATAGTGGTGACATAGGGATGGCTGCTTTTCGTAACCTTAATAGTTTTTCCCCGATTCACCTGGGTAGTATGATCTACCGGGAATATAGCAAGCAATAAAATCAAAATCTTTAGCATGAGCCGGTATTTTTAATAAAATGCGATATAGCCAATGGCGAATGCTCCCGTAATCCCTCCTCCACTGCGATTAGTGAGTGAAATATTAAAAGAGCCGTTATCGGTTTGTACATTGTTGATAGAGATTTTATCTAAGATAGGATCGGTCCCGGTAAAAGAAACGCTGATTGAACTTTCTTCCCTGCAACTTGGATCAATAACGGTGAAGACGTAAGTGACGGCATTGCTCCAAGTGCCCGGCCAAGCAAGCAAAGCATAATACTTGGCAATAACGCTGGTGGCAGTGGGGTTTCCAATAGTAAACGGACTCCAAGTAGCCGCGGCATTTGGTCCTCCGGAGAGCAGAAATTGCCCCGAGGTGCCGGCACTTCCTCCGGGCATAAAGGCTTGACTTAATTTGAAGTTCCCAACCACCTCTAATTTTTCAGAAGGGGAAGCGGTTCCAATACCCAAATTACCTATACTATCCAGAATTGCTTTCTGCGTATTATTCGTTCTGAAACGAAGGGAAGAGTTATTGGTAGTACCTAAAAAATTTACGGTGCCTACTCCAGTATTCCCAGTTGTACGCCAAAAAGGAGAACCGGGATTCTGTGTTTCGTTTTGAGCTAACAAATTTGTCGTGGATAAAAAGAGCAGCAGAAAGAGTATCTGCTGCTTCAAGGTCAACTTTATTGTCATGACAAAAGTTTTAAGGTTTGTCGGTAATAATTAATGAGCGGTAGGTATAATCTAATGTTGCAGGATAATTGTAAAAAGTAACTAAAGGAGTACTGACAGACTCAGGCGACCATTGAATTTCAATAGTTGTTGCGGTACCCGGAGTGACGGAAAGCGCATAACTAAAATTAGTTGGCTCAGTTGTATTTCAAGTATAACTGCCAAAAGCATAGAACTCCTTAATGGTAACTCCATCCTTCACCAACCTATATCTCATTCTATGTTCATCGTAATTGGTATTATCATAAGTACACCGCGTTGAAAACTCAACATACACTTTACTGTTTACCGGGGTAATAGACAAGGTCATTTGAGGCATAGTAGCCCAAGTAGCACCTCCTACAGCCGGTGCCGCTTTTGAAACATCTGTTGTCCCGGTAACACTATAAGTAAACAAACCGGTAGGGCCGGTTGCGCCTGTAGCACCGGTTGCCCCGGTATCACCTGTAGAACCTGTAGCGCCTATATCCCCTGTTGCCCCTGTCGAACCAGTGACACCTGTAGCTCCCGTATTGCCTGTAGCGCCAGTTACTCCTGTAGCTCCCGTTGCGCCA
>CAZQYO010000265.1:0-4310 GCA_964597415.1 uncultured Chitinophaga sp. | reverse complement strand
TACCGCCACATTCAAAAAGTCCAACTGCTCTTTGTTCCCCCATGCTTCCGTTTCGTAAATACAAGATTGAGCGATGATGCTTCCACAACGAAATTCTATCAAGTGGAGGGCATTGTCAATGTTTTCGGTACAGTTTCCGGTATTGCACCCCAGTAAAAGATACACTTCTGTCATGCGTGCCAAATGATTATTATTGCAAACCAATAAAATTTATCGAAACTATACCCGTCAATTCTCAAAATTAAGTTCTTATGCGACAGTTTATCAAATTTGTATTTGCTACCATCATTGGTCTTTTTCTGTTCTGTGCCATTGGTATTTTTATCATTGTTGGCATTGCGGCATCAGCCGGAAAAGAGAAAGTGGCCGAGGTGAAATCTAATTCTGTATTGGAATTAGATTTGAATTACAACATCCCCGAAAAAACAACAGACAACCCCTTTGCAGGATTTGCCTCCGGTGATTTTAAAGCAAAGAAGGCAGTAGGGCTGACAGAAATAAGAGACTGCATAAAAAAGGCAAAGACGGATGATAACATCAAGGGTATTTATCTTCCGCTCGGTATCAATAATAATGGTTACGCTACGCTTGGCGCTATCCGCGAGGCATTAGACGATTTTAAGCAAAGTGGAAAGTTTGTATTTGCATACGGCACTTTTATCTCGCAGAAGTCGTATTACTTATCTACCGTAGCCAATAAAATATTTGTAAATCCGAGTGGATTAGTTGAACTGAAAGGCTTTGGCCGCGAAATCAGTTATTACAAAAACATGTTTGACAAGTTGGGAATAGAAGTGCAGGACTTCCATTGCGGAGCCTATAAAAGTGCCATAGAACCATTTATTCGCAACAACATGAGCGATGCCAACCGCGAGCAGTTGACCTTACTTTACGGAGATGTGTATCACCACTTTCTTCAAAGCATTTCGAGTGATCGCAAAATTGATTCTGCGGAGTTGAATGACATTATCAATGAGTTATTAGCTGAAACGCCACAAAAGGATAAAGAGTTGAAACTGATAGATGATGTCTCTTATTATGACGAAGTGGTGGCAGAAATGAAAGGCAAAATAGGGATAGACCAAAAGAAGGATTTGGAGATGACTGAGTTGGCAAAATATGCTACTACCTTGAAAAAGGATTTGAGTATTTCTAATAAAATTGCCGTAGTGTATGCTGAAGGAGAAATTGTAGATGGAGATGGAAAGGACGGGCAAATAGGAGGAGATAAATTCGCCAAACTAATAGCCAAGCTACGGAAAGATGAAAAAGTAAAAGCCATTGTTTTACGAGTGAACTCTCCGGGAGGAAGTGCTTTGGCTTCTGATGTGATGTGGCGCGAACTGGTGTTGGCCAAAAAAGAAAAACCCTTGGTGGTTTCTTTTGGCGATGTAGCTGCTTCGGGGGGCTACTATATTTCCTGCATGGGAGATAGAATATTTGCAGAACCCAATACCATTACGGGTTCTATTGGTGTGTTTGGATTAATCCCCAACATGCAAAAATTACTGACCGATAAAATGGGAATTACTTTCGATCAGGTAAAGGTGACTAAACACGGTGTGCTGGGAGGAATTACTTCTCCCCTCGATGCAGATGAATCAGCTATTGCTCAGCGCAACGTAGAGAAAACATATCGTGAATTTAAAACGCATGTAGCAGAAGGGCGCAATAAAGACACGGCATATATAGAAACTATTGCTCAAGGTCGTGTTTGGACAGGCGATCAGGGAATAGCCAACGGTTTAGTGGATGAAATAGGCGGCTTGGATGAAGCGGTGGCTTTTGCCGCAAAGAAAGCGAACCTCAAAGAATATCGGTTAAAGAGTTATCCGGAGGATAAGTCGCTAAGTGAAAAACTTGCGGAAAGTTTTGGTGATATAAAAGCATATTGGGTAAAACAAGAGTTGGGAGAACAATATGATGTTTTTCAGACCATCCAGTGGTTAAAACAAAGCAAAGGAAATCAAATGAAGATGGTGTACGATTTGGGTCTGTAGAGAAAGAAACTCCCGAATTTATTAGTTGGGCGTAGGTTTATTCAGCAAAGCTAATGTGTTATCTATTTCAGACTTAGTCATTCGTGTTATTTATTTCCTTTCCGGTCTATCTTTTCAACAAACTGACTAAGCCGCTCTCTTTTCTATTTTTGGCACAGCTACCAAACAGCTACGGTATTGAATCTTGAGTTTTTTATAGTCCGCAAAATCGCCTTCTCGAATCGTAAAAGTTTTTCTGCTTTTATCATTCGCATTGCTATTGCTGCTGTTGCGCTCAGTCTGTGCTCTATGATAGTTGCTATTTCAATGGTGACCGGTTTTCAGAATCAAATTCGCAATAAAGTTTTCGGCTTTTGGTCGCACTTAGAAATCGTTCCTTTCAGCTTGTCTAACTCCTTGCAGGAACAGGGCATTTACCGTTATCAGGATTTTTATAAGGACAGTAGTATGATGCCGGAAGTAAGGCATATTCAGGTCACCGCTTTAAAAGGCGGGTTGCTTAAAACCAAAGATGATTTTGAAGGCGTAGTATTGAAGGGCGTAGGCAATGATTTTGAATGGAAGAACTTTATGCCTTATCTGAAGCAAGGCGACATCCTCAAAATAGGAAGTGATGAAAACCGAAAGGGAATATTGATTTCAAAAATAACTGCCGGCAGGTTAGAGTTAAAAGTAGGCGATAACCTAACCGTTACTTTTATGGGGAAAACAGTTCGAAATAGACCCTTCAAAGTAGCGGGTATTTACGAAACCGGACTGGAGGAATTTGACCAACGCTATGCTTTGGTGGACATCGGAATTATTCAAGAACTCAACCACTGGGGTACAGATACGGTGGGAGGCTTTGAAGTTTTTCTAAAGGAAAATAATCTGTTTAAAAGCCGACAACGAGCTTATTTTTTGACGCTGTTTGGCGGTTTGTTGAGTGACGAACGCAGAATGGAATTAGAGAAAGATCCGATCGAAAATATTGCAGAAGAGGTGTATTCGCATATCAATAACCCGTCATTGGATGTGCAAACCATTAAAAGCCTGAACCCCGGCATTTTTGATTGGTTAGAACTTCAAACGATGAATGAGCTGATCATTCTCAGCTTGATGTTAGTGGTGGCCGCTATTAATATGATTACCGCCCTGCTGATTTTGATTTTAGAGCGAACCAATATGATTGGAATAATGAAAGCACTTGGAGCGGATAACCTGTCTATCCGAAAATTATTTCTGTATTACAGTGGCGTTATTATATGCGTTGGCTTACTGCTGGGAAACACGGCCGGTATCGGCATTTGTTTGGTGCAAAAATATTTTCATCTCATAAAGCTACCGCAGGAGTCGTATTACTTGTCTTATGTCCCCATCGAAATGAATTTCTCGTGGATTGCTCTTCTAAATCTGGGGACGGTAATAGTGACACTACTGATACTTATTCTCCCCACTTCTTTGGTTTCGCGGATTTCTCCTGTAAAGGCAATTCGCTTCGACTAAGAGCGCACTTTCTGCTTTATTATTCTTTCCCTTTATTTGCCTCGCGTTTATTTTCAGTAAATTCTATAAAAGTGAATACCATGAATTACGATTTGATAGTGATAGGTTCCGGACCGGGAGGATACGTTGCCGCCATTCGTGCCGCTCAACTTGGATTAAAGACTGCCGTAGTGGAGAAAAAAGATCTGGGAGGTGTTTGCCTTAACTGGGGGTGTATTCCTACAAAGGCATTACTTAAAAGTGCACAGGTGTTCGAGTACATTCAACATGCAACAGATTATGGAATTACTGTAGCCGGTCCCAAGGTAGATTTTGGTGCGGTAATTAAACGGAGCCGGGGAGTAGCCGATTCAATGAGCAAAGGAGTTCAGTTTTTGATGAAGAAAAATAAAATTGATGTAATCATGGGAACCGGCAAATTGATAAAAGGAGGGAAGGTGGAAGTGACCGATGCTGCCGGAAAGAAAACTGATTTTACTTCAAAGCATATTATTCTGGCTACCGGAGCGCGCAGTCGCGAACTGCCAAACGTAAAGCAAGATGGCCAAAAGGTGATTGGCTATCGCGAAGCAATGAGTTTACCCAAACGGCCGGAGTCTATGTTAGTGATGGGCAGCGGGGCTATTGGATTAGAGTTTGCATATTTCTATGCCGCTCTCGGTACCAAAGTAACGGTAGTGGAATTTTTAGATGCCGTATTGCCTCGCGAGGACAAGGATATTTCAAAAGAGATGGAACGCATTCTCAAGAAAAAGGGAATTACCGTAGTCACAGGCACTTCAGTAGAGAAAGTGGACATTACCGGCAAAAACTGTGTCGTCTCCA
>CAZQYO010000264.1:0-4326 GCA_964597415.1 uncultured Chitinophaga sp. | reverse complement strand
ACCAAATGGGTCGCGAAATTGGAAGAGAATGTAAGCGCATAGGCATCAACATTAATTTTGCTCCCGTGGTGGACATTAACAACAATCCGCTGAACCCCGTTATCAACGAACGCTCTTTTGGAGAAGATAAATACAGAGTAGCGCTTAAGGGGTTAGAATATTTCAGCGGCTTGCAAGACGAAGGAGTGCCGGCCTGCGCCAAACATTTTCCCGGTCATGGTGATGTCACGGTGGACTCTCACAAGGACCTGCCCATTATCACCAAGCCCTACAGCAGCTTAGACAGCTTTGAGTTTTATCCCTTCAAAATAATGTTTAACAATGGCATAGGCAGTGTAATGGTGGCTCATCTGAACGTTCCTTCGCTCGATAGCGACTCCAACTCGGTCGCCTCCCTTTCACACAAAATTGCCACCGATTTGCTGCGCGATACCTTAGGTTTTCAAGGTCTCACTTTTTCCGATGCACTGAATATGAAAGGCGTGAGTAAATTTTATACCCCCGGCACGGTGGACTCTATCGCTTTTATGGCCGGTTGCCACATTCTGGTGTTCAGTGAAAATGCTTCGTCCGGTATTTCAAAAATTAAGATGGCTTTAGACAGCGGAATTATATCAAACACTGACATGGAAGCGCGCGTCAAAAAAGTATTGGCCTATAAATATTTGTTGGGATTGAATCATCCGCAAAAGGTGAAAACCGACAGCCTCTTTCAGGATTTGAATACTATCGCTGCGCAGAATTTATGCAGAAAACTATTTGAGCAATCGCTGACCATAGCTGCCAACCAAGATAAAATTCTCCCGTTTCAAAACTGGAATTACAAAAAGGTGGCTTCCCTGTCAATAGGCAACAAAGGCTATTCTCGTTTTCAAAATGCCGTCAACGATTTTGTTGAGGTGCGCCTTTTTAATCAACCAGATGATCGCAGCAGCAAAGCGTTCGATTCGCTGATAGATACTTTAGCTCTGTATGACTTGGTGATAGTGGATCTTCACGGCATGAGCCGCTATGCTGCGCGAGATTACAATGTGTCAGAGGAAACTAAGAAATTTATTGAAGCCCTTTCGGGAAGAACCAAAGTAGTGCTCACTGTTTTCGGCAATGCTTACAGCCTGCGATTTTTTCAGTTTTTGCCCTGGGTGGTTTGTGCTTATGAAGATAATGAGTACACGAACCTTGCGGCCGCTAATGCTTTATTCGGAGCACAACAAATTGCCGGAAGTCTGCCGGTGACCTCCTGCGATTCTTTTCCGGCCGGCAAGGGTTTTATGTGCGATACTATTTACCGTTTGAAAATATCCTCTCCTGAAGAAGCGGGTATAAAATCCGGTGCGCTGCTGCATTTAGATGAAATCATTAATACGGCTATCCGTAAAAAAGCTTTCCCGGGATGCCAACTGCTGGTTGCCAAAGATGGTCGGGTTATTCTAAACAAAGCTTATGGCAGCAAAGTATATGAACAGAATGATCCGGTACGCAAAACAGATTTGTACGATATCGCCTCCATTACTAAAGTAGCCGCCACCACGCTGGCTGTGATGAAGCTGTATGATGAAAAGAAAATTGATCTCTACGGAAAGGTGGAAGATTATCTGCCACTTCCTAAGAATGCCACCATCAAACACCTTCGCATACGCGATATTCTCACCCATCAGGCGGGGCTAAAGCCATTTTTTATGTTTTGGAAACAAACGGTGGGCGACAACTTCAACCAGTATTACAGAACTACTTCGCAGGGTAATTTTACCATACAAGTAGCAGATAGTCTTTATCTGCGAAATGATTTGCCCGATTCGATGTGGTGGCAGATTGCCACATCAGAAGTGGACGCACATCCTAAGTACGTTTATAGTGATTTGGATTTTTACATCCTTCAAAAAATAGTGGAAGCGATATCAGGCGAACCTTTAGATGAATATGTGCGCAAGCATTTTTACGAACCTATGGGGCTTACCCGAATTGGCTATCGGCCATTAAAGAGATTTGCAAAAGATAGAATCCCTCCCACCGAAAATGATACTACTTTTCGCAAGCAACTCATTCGCGGTTACGTGCACGACCAGGGATGTGCTATGTATGGCGGGGTAGCCGGTCATGCCGGATTGTTCAGCAATGCGTTTGATTTGGCCGCAGTGTTTCAGATGTTACTTAATGGAGGCAATTACAATAATCGCTCTTTACTGAAATCTTCTACCATTAAGCTGTTCACTTCACGCCAATCTAAAATTTCGCGAAGGGGCTTTGGATTTGACAAACCGGAGCCGGATGTTACTAAGGCCTCACCTTGTTATGATGGCACTCCGTTAACAGTGTTTGGTCACAGCGGCTTTACAGGCACTTGTGTATGGAGCGACCCTGAGAATAATCTTATCTACATCTTCTTGAGCAACCGGGTTTATCCCAATGCGGAAAACAATATGCTGGTGAAAATGAATGTGCGAACCGACTTGCAAGAGAGTATTTATAAAGCATTAGTGAAGTGAACTGCAAAGGCTACCCCACAAATCTCCGGAGAAACCGGAGGGAAGAGAACGTGATTAATTTATAGAGAATGTTTAGTCTGAACTTCCATTGAGGTGACCTGATATCGCTGGTAAGAGATAGTATCATGTACCGTATTGCAGCCACTCTACTTGAATGATAAATGTGGTATTTTGCGATACTGAAATAGCAAGTGCCTAAGAGTTGCTTTTTTATCTGGGGGCTAACTTTATTTCCCGGATGATTGGGAGCCAGCATAAAACGAATAGTTTCAAGTTGCTTCAGAGCACTGTTATATTTCTTAAGATTTACGGAGCGGTCTTCGTGCTCGACTACCACTACCGTAAATTGATTTTCGATATATAGTGGAGAAGAGACATTGCAAATCCGCAACCATAGTTCACTATCCTCTCCAATAGAAAATCGCTCATCGAATGGAATTTGTTTTAGAATATTGCTACTGATACATACTTGCTGACAGTGTATCGGATGGGTAGCAATGAAATCATACACGGATTGATTATCCTGTAAAAAATCTACCCGCGTAAACTCGTTAGGGCTTTGCTCCACCAGCAAACCGGTAAAGAAAAAGCCCGTGGATTGTTTTGTTTCAGCAAGGTAATCCGCTAACTGTTGCAGTCTTTCTTGCAGATAGTAATCATCACTATCCAAAAAACAGATATAATCGCCTACAGCCTTCTGAATGCCATTATTTCGCGCAGCACTTCTTTCCGAATTTTTTTGATAGATATATTTTATACGGGCATCTTTAGCGGCATACGATTGAACCACCTCTTTGGTATTATCTGTAGAACCATCATCTACAATAAGCAATTCCCAATCGGAGAAGGTTTGAGCTAATACGCTTTCGATAGCTTTTCGTAATAAATAAGCCCGATTATAAGTGGGGATGATGATGGAGAAAAAAATAGTTGTCATTGGCGGAAAACGCTTTTAATCCTCCATTTTAATTTCGTTAGAAATCCGATTCGACTTTTGTTGCTCAAAGAGCTTGATTTCAAATAGTCTTTCGGTTGGCCAATATGATAACAATAGTGAAACCACATTTCGCGGAGTTGCTTTAATAAGAAATCCTGATCGAAGGTTTTTGTTTTTTTGTTTCCGCTCAAAATACCTTCCAGCATAGATTTTATATCGTTGACAGAGGATTGAATCCCGGTATAATTTTGATGGCTAAGTTGAGTATAATCGTTCAACAGCATATCTGAAATGGGATACCCAAGTAGTTCAAACTCCCGGTGGCGTATAATATTGCTATTGGCAATTTGTTCCAATCTATATTTCTTCGAAACTTCTTCTTCGTGATGTCGGACTTTATATCCAATAAATTGAAGGTTATGAAGTAGTGTTACTCTTGAGGCTCGTGTGAAGAAATCATAGTCTTCTGCGTGAGGGTAATTGGCATCGAAGGTTAGCTTATGTTTCTCCAGCATTTGTTTTCGCATCAATACAGTGCCGTGGCTTACTTGAATTTGATATAGTTGTTTGAAACAAATATCTTCATGGTTTTCCGGATAGCGGCAAGCATTAAAAGTGGTATTCTCAGCAAAGCTTTCGTAGAAAGTTCCACATATCCCAACATCCAGATGTTGTTCCATAAAATTATACTGTCTCTCTAAGCGATTGGGTAAGCTGATATCATCAGCATCCATTCGGGCTATGTATTTCCCTTTGCATAGTGCTATTCCCTTATTTAGGGTAGCAATGAGTTTAAGATTTTCATCGTTTTTCACATACCTGATGCGAGGGTCGGTATAGCTCCAAATTATCTCTTCCGATTTATCTGTTGAGCCGTCATTAATGATTAGAAATTCAAAATCA
>CAZQYO010000263.1:0-4334 GCA_964597415.1 uncultured Chitinophaga sp. | reverse complement strand
ATGTGTGCGGTGGATTGATTCACTTGTGCAGGCGCAAATTTTATTTTTGCGGCTTAGTCATTCCGATGAAGCCTCATATTTCATTTTTACGGTTGCAGGGTATGAGGTGTGAGGTGGATAGAATCACCTCAGCAGGCGCAAATTTTATTTTTGCGGGCATGACCCCCTGTGAGCGGGTGCGCACATCAGTCTATCCATCTGAAAAATCATTTTTGCAGGCGCATCTACCACTCTTGCGGGCGCATGTTTCATTTTTGCGCTCATTTAGAAACCGCATGGAAGTCAGGAAATAACTCCCCAACGCTTGGCGCGCCCCCTTGAAATGTAGCTGATAGAATTTCTTCCCTATAAAATCAGGCAAAATTCCCTGTCAGTCTTTCACAAACTTTGAAACAAACAAGTGCTTGCCGGCAGTGGCACTCAGAAAATAAATTCCCGAAGCCAAATCGGCAATGTTCAATTGGAACAATTCTAATTTTTGGTTTTGTGTCTTGAAAGATTTAAGCGTCTTACCGGTAATATCTACAATCTTAAATTCCCTATCTCCATCCATTGCTCCTTTGAGAGCGACAAAGATGACCGAGTTGGCGGGGTTGGGAAACAGGTGCATCTCTCCATACGTATTTTTGTCAGCTTCATCAGCAGGCACACTTACGGTTACTGAATCTAAGTAGAAACCATCAAAGCCTAAATTATCTATATAAACCACCGAGTTTCCGGTTACGGTATCGCTGTTTACCCCACGGATGTATATGGCAAAGCTATCGGGAACAGTAACAGAGTCCTGATAATAAATGGGAATAGAAAACAGGGTATAACCATTCACTGTATCCGACTGATTCATTCCTCCATTTCCAATGTACGCTCCATTTTTTAGCATTTCAACCCTAATTGCCAGGGTATCGGTACCTGCCGGAATAAATTTATAATAGCCGTTCAACACAGAGTAGCGATGGCTCAAAGGGAAAGTTCCATTGTTGTTCACTCCTCTACTGCGGATATATGCCGCCATGTTATAAGGTGCCGCTATATTTTCAAAATGTATGGCGTATTGGCCTGAAACTGCATCTGTGCTTTTGTAATAAGGGATATAAGGAAAAAGGTTGGAAGGACCTTCCTCTATAGCATAGGCCCAATCAGTAGATTGCTCAAACACTAAAGAATCCCACGCTTCAAAATCATGATTGGGTACATTTTGATTCGTTCCCGAAAAAGAGATGTCATCTATCTTCATCCAACTTTCGGGATTAGTCGCTTGAGGACCCTCAGTAATTTTGGTACTTAAAAAGCCGACAATAATTGTATCGGGAAAAGCAGACGAGGTATAAGAAATGGGAAAAGCGGTACGGACAAATGCTCCTCCTGAATTTCCGGTAAGGCCGTTTGGCGCTTCACTAATATTTGTGCCGTTCTTTTTAAGAATAATAAATACCAGCGCGGTATCGCCCACAGCGATGTCGTAATTGATATACGCAAACATAGAATCGGGGCGGGCAGTAAATGGGGTGCCGCCAGTCGGCAAATTCGCCCCCGGTATGATAGCCCCCGTTAAGGCTATACCGGCCGGAAATTTATTATCCCCATAGAGAAATAAAGCGTTTGTAGAATTATAAGATAAAGTATTGGTGCAGTTGCCTATGTAAGACCACTGGGTGGGGAATTTTTTAGTGATGCGCTCCCATGATTCAAAATTGCCGTTGGGGATTTCGCTTGCTCTCGGATAAAAAGTAAGCGGATCGCTGTAGAAACTTCCCGAAGGCTTGTTGACTCTTAGCCTTACCGAATATTTTTGGTCAGGCGTTAGCGAAGTTAAATTGGCAGAAACGTAAACCGGCTGACTTCCACTTACGGTAAAGGGATTAGCTTGAACAGAATCAGAAAAACTACCGTTTAATCCGTATTCAAAATAGACATCGGCTGAACTAGTTCCCGGTGAGGCATATCCCGAAAAAGTAGCCTGACCCCAAGAGATATTTTTTACCGGCAAAATATTGGCAATAGGTATAACTCCTGTGTAAAATTGACTTCCGGCTCCGTAAAAATCGCCCATCACGGTATGTGCTTTCAATCGGTAGTAATAAGTAGTGTTTGGAACTAAAGAAGTAAGCATGCTATTCACAGTATGGGTTAAAGAGTCTGTAATAGAAGAGGGGAAAGGAGTAATGCTCAAGTTGTACGAAGGAATATTTATACTGTATTCAAACGTGAGGCTGACAGGTACGTGAAAACCACTCACTAAGCCATTTAATATGGCTGTGCTGTCTGTCACTGCGGTGGCGGTATTCGTTTGCACGATCCCTATACCATTTCCCGTAAAAAAGACATTTGTGTTCCCGTAGATAATCATGTTTCCATTTTGTCCTTTCAGGCGGAAATAATAGTACGTGTAAGGCTGTAGTGGCAAAACATTGGCGGTTAAGTAATGAAGAGCCGTATCGCTAACGGTCGAAGGGCTGGCGGTAATTGAATTTCCGAAAGCAGGAGTAGTGCCGCATTCAAAACTCAGATTTATCACATTCTGAAATCCGCTGATAAAACCATTCAATGTGGCAGAAGTAGTAGTAATAGCGGTGGCAGGTAAAGTGTTTAAAGTTTGCAAGGCACTACCGGAAAAAAACTTGAGTGTATCCCCGTGAATCTCCCCGGCATTAGAAACAACCCTGACGCAATAATAATACCAGGTATTAGGAGCAAGATTTGAAATATCAGATTGTACCGGAGTTGGCGTATTGCTCCATACATCCGTTCCATAAAACGAAGACCAACTCGGACTGGCCATGCTGCTGTCTGTAGAATAGAAGAAATAATATTGAGCCGGATAGCCATGCGTATTTACACTTCCATACAAGCGAGCACTTGCCGAGTCAAGCATATTGGAACCGGTGGTATAAACCTCGGGCAAAGGAGTGTAAGTATAAAGATAAACCGACCCAAACCAAGCTCCGATAGCCCCCAAGCTATCATTATAAAAAGTCACAGACGAAAAATATTGATTGGAAATAGTGTTAGGAATAGTTTCTTTTACCCAAGTTGAGCCGCCATTCACAGTTTTCATAAATGTGGCACTGTCACCTACTACATAACCCTTAGCCCGATTCAAAAAGAAAATATCAGTCAGTATTCCTCCGGTTTCATCTTTTATCACTGACCAGTTAGCCCCCCCGTCTGTGGTTTTAAGCATAGATCGTGTGCTGCTGCTCCCTCGAATACCTCCTGCTACAAATCCTGTATCAGCCGTAATAAATGTGAGGCAATTCCAAGTTCTGTTGAGAGGTGATAAAATGGGATTCCAGTTATTCCCTCCATCAGACGTGTGCAGTATAGTGCCGGCATCGCCTACTGCAAAGCCGTTTAGAGCATCTGAAAAATACAGTGAATTCAACTGCGGGCCGTGACCGCTATATATCACACTAAAACTTTGGCCGGAGTTGGTGGTCTTCAGCACAAACTGCATAGTGTCTGACAATCGTGCTCCGACTATAAATCCCATTTGAGAATTGACGAAAATAATTTTACTGAAATCGCAATTCACCGGGGAGGAACCATAAGCCCAAGTTAAACCGCCATCTGTTGTTCTTTTTATTTTTCCGTTTGAACCAACGGCAACAGCAGTAAGGCTGTCACAATAAGCAACACTTTTTAGCCATGATAAAGTGGGATAATCCGCAATGAAATCCCAAGATATCCCCTGATTAACCGTCCGAAAAATACTTTCAATCGAGTCATTGAAAAAGTTACCGCCAACTACCTGAATATCCTGTGGGTTTCTAATAACCACTTGATTGACGCTTCGCACATGTGGCACATAAGTGCGCGACCATTGTTGGGAATACACACTAAACGAGACTGCTGAAAGAATAAACAAGACAAAGAAACGAACGTGATATATCATAAATAGTGATTTTAAAAAGACCGCAAAAACTCAAACAACATATTACTTAAAATAAAGGTCAAAACGAATACACTTACCATTAGTAAAAGTGAAATTATACTTAATTCTGCCTACTTTCCTGCGCTGTCCTTTTTTTTATCAACACCGTTAAGTTGTTGATTTCTCTCTCATTTCTACATTCGCGGGGGTTTAATTTCACGGAGATTATTGGATAAGCGCAGATTCATTGCGCACGGCACTTAAATATTTGCAACATGGCGAAACAACAAGAAGAAGCAAGATACACCGAGGATGAAGTAAAAACCCTCGATTGGTTAGAACATATCCGTCTTCGCCCCGGCATGTATATCGGCAAAACCGGTGACGGCTCTTCGATGGACGATGGCATTTACATTCTGCTGAAAGAAGTGATTGACAACTGCATAGACGAATACCAAATGGG
>CAZQYO010000262.1:0-4351 GCA_964597415.1 uncultured Chitinophaga sp. | reverse complement strand
AAAGTGAAGGAGCGAAAGGGCAATGGCTCTTACGACCTTATCAATTATCTGAATTCCGATATGGTAGCCGGTTACCAATTTGAGATTGGGCATAGTGTGGTTATGTAGTTTATGGGCGGTATTGGTTATCGTCATAATTGGGGAGTGTATTATGATGCGCGCCTTAACCGTTCTGAGCGATATGAAATTTATGACATCAAGTTTTTGAAAAACGTAAAGTTTCTACTGCAAGTAAACTTGGGATATGGATTTTAATAAACAGGAAGATAGGAGGTAAAACTCTAAAGCCTATTTCCACTGTTCACTTTGTGTATAGAAATAATTGCGGTAGGTTTGAAAGGAATACAATTCTATGATTCAACAAGTTGAGTTTTCTCTTCCTCCGTTTAAGCGTGGTTTTCATTTGATTACCGAACTGATTACACAGAACATGCCTCACTTGCCTCCAACAGGTTTGCTGCATTTATTTATTAAGCATACTTCCGCAGGAATATGTATCAACGAAAATTGCGACCCTACCGTATTGCATGATTTTGAAACCTCTTTTAACCGGATAGTACCTGAGAGTACTGCTTCTTACACGCATCAGGAAGAAGGGCCTGACGACATGCCTGCTCATATTAAAAGTGTATTGACCGGTCATGGATTTTCAGTTCCCATTACCAACCATCGGTTAAACTTGGGTACCTGGCAAGGAATTTATTTGTGCGAGTTTAGAAATCGCGCAGACAGCCGTAAAATAGTAGCTACCATTTACACATAAAAAAAGTCCCGCTCCTTTCGGGCGGGACTCGTCACCTATGGTGAATTAACCATGGCAACATCCAACAGTATCTTACTTGTTGTCTTTTACTTCTTCGTATTCTACATCAGAAACATTATTGTTTTCAGCCCCTTCTGTTGACTCGGCATTTGTTTGACCGGCATCAGCAGTAGGTGATTGTTGCTGTGTAGCGTTATAAATATCCTGTGAGGCCGCTTGCCAAGCAGTATTAAGTGTTTCTGCCGCTTTATCCATAGCTTCAACATCATTGCCTTCCTTCGCTTTTTTCAATTCTGCTAAAGCTGTTTCAATGGCTGTTTTCTTATCGGCAGGTATTTTATCGCCTACATCCTTCATCTGCTTTTCGGTTTGGAAAATCAGCGAGTCAATCATATTGATCTTTTCAGCCTGCTCCCGTACCTTTTTATCTGCCTCTTCGTTGGCCTTAGCCTCGTTGCGCATCTTTTCAATTTCCTCTTTTGAAAGTCCGGTAGAAGCTTCTATTCGTATAGATTGTTCCTTGCCAGTTCCTTTATCTTTGGCAGATACATGAAGCATTCCGTTGCTGTCAATATCAAAAGTTACTTCTACTTGTGGTGTACCGCGCATGGCAGGTGGTATGCCATCTAAATGGAACCTTCCGATAGTCCGATTGTCTTTTGCCATTGCCCGCTCTCCTTGCAGCACATGTATTTCAACAGATGGTTGATTGTCTTGCGCTGTAGTGAATACTTGTGATTTTTTGGTTGGGATGGTAGTGTTCGACTCAATCAACTTGGTCATTACTCCTCCGAGTGTTTCCAATCCAAGCGAAAGTGGAGTTACATCCACCAAAACGATGTCATCTTTTACTTCACCGCTCAATATGCCTCCTTGGATAGCGGCTCCTATTGCCACTACTTCATCCGGATTTACTCCCTTCGAAGGTTTTTTGCCAAAGAACTTCTCTACTACTTCCTGAATTTTAGGAATACGGGTGGAGCCTCCCACTAAGATTACATCATCCACATCGGCAGCAGAAAGTCCGGCATCTTTTAGCGCCATGCGACAAGGCTCCAAAGTTCTTTCTACTAAAGCATCGGTAAGTTGTTCAAACTTGGCGCGGGTTATTTTCTTAACTAAGTGTTTAGGCACCCCATCAATTGCAGTAACATAGGGGAGATTGATTTCGGTTTCCTGTGAGGAAGACAACTCAATTTTTGCTTTTTCAGCCGCTTCTTTTAAGCGCTGTAATGCCATCGGGTCTTTCCGTAAGTCCACTCTTTCTTCCTTCTGAAATTCTTCGGCTAACCACTTTATGATTTCATTGTCGAAGTCATCGCCACCGAGGTGCGTATCTCCGTTGGTAGAAAGTACATGGAATACTCCTTCAGCCATATCCAAAATCGAAATATCAAAGGTTCCTCCACCGAGGTCATACACGGCCACTTTGACATCCTTATGGGTCTTGTCAAGACCATAGGCTAATGCTGCGGCTGTGGGTTCATTGATAATTCTTCTTACCGTTAGCCCGGCAATCTCTCCTGCTTCCTTTGTGGCCTGGCGCTGCGAGTCATTAAAGTAGGCGGGTACGGTAATCACCGCTTCGGTGACCGGTTGTCCCAGATAATCCTCAGCTGTTTTCTTCATCTTTTGAAGAATGATAGCCGAGATTTCTTGTGCAGTATAAAGCCTTCCATCAATATCTACCCGAACGGTATCATTATCGCCTTTTACTACTTTATAAGCTGCATAGGCTAATTCGCGATTAACCTCGCTGTAACGCAAGCCCATAAAGCGCTTGATAGATTGAATGGTTTTGGTAGGATTGGTTACTGCCTGACGTTTTGCAGGGTCTCCTATCTTTCTCTCGCCATTCGTCAAAAATCCAACTATTGAAGGGGTGGTTCTTCTTCCTTCATCATTTTGAATGACAACGGGGTCACTACCTTCCATTACTGCAACACAAGAGTTGGTTGTTCCTAAGTCAATTCCAATTATTTTTCCCATAGGTATAAATTTTTTTGTTCGACCATACTAATCAATCATTGTGCCACTGCGACTGTAAGGCAGAGAGGTCGCAAAAATGGCATTTAAAGGAATGACTTTGAACAATTTCGGCTATGTAATCTGTAAATGTTGATTTTAATTGCCGACAATTTGACACCTATTTGCATTTCTCCAAGACGCAAGGGCAAGTAATACTTAGATTTACAGAGAATGAAAATTTTTATAATGTACAGAATTCTATTTTTGGTTTATGGACAACAAAGAGATGCCGGCTGTGCAGATAGATGACAGTTGGAAAACGGTTTTGCAAGAGGAATTTCGCCAGGATTATTTCTCAAAGATCAAACAGTTCATTATAGGGCAGAAGCAGATGGGGAAAACGGTATATCCACCTGGACCTCTCATTTTTAATGCCTTTAATCTTACCCCCTTCGATAAAGTAAAAGTGGTCATCATCGGTCAAGACCCCTATCATGGCACGGGGCAAGCACATGGGCTTTGTTTTTCTGTGCCGAGGGGTATAAAGCCTCCGCCTTCTTTAGTCAATATTTTCAAAGAGCTAAAAAGTGATCTCGGTATTGAACCTGCCGGGCATGGAAACTTAGAGCAATGGGCCACACAGGGAGTGCTATTGCTTAATGCTTCGCTTACGGTAAATGCCGGGGAACCCAATTCACATGCGGCTTGCGGTTGGCACCGGTTTACCGATGCGGTGATTCGCACTATATCTGAGCGCAAGCATGGAGTGGTGTTTCTGCTTTGGGGAAAGTTTGCACAGAATAAAGAAGCACTGATAAATACCGAGAAACACTATGTATTAAAGGCGGCTCATCCTTCTCCCTTTAGCGCACATCTATTTTTAGGCTGCAAACATTTTTCGAAAACCAATGAATGGTTGCAGAAGCAGGGGCATGAGGTGGTGCGGTGGGGTAATTTCTTAACTACATGACGGAGAGGGCCGCATCGGGTGTTAGGCCGACATAAATCCTAATTATATACGGGCAAACTCACAGTATCTAAGAAATTCAGCTCTGCTGGAATGAAGCTCTTGTAGCTATAAATGAAAAAGTTAGTTTCGTGACCCTGAATTTGAAAATATAATCTGTGTAAATCCGAAGCTAATTTTGAATATGAATATCTCCTTTAAAGATTCTGCGAATAAAATTGAACTGCATTATTACTTCTCTGATTCATCCCATAGCATGAGTGCTCTCATTCGCAATAAATGCGAAATGAATTTATTAGGCATTCTGAAAGAAATTTCATCGGTGCTAAATGCCCGACTTTTGGTAGAAACCGAAGCACTAACCGAAGGTGGTTTAAAAGAGCGGTTTGTACTGCGCGGAAAAAGTGAATTGCTACGCAGTTTTGCTGCTGCCATGTTTCATTATGTAATGCCCTTAGAGGTAGATATTGAAAAAACCGTGAGCGAAGAAAATAAACAGGAAACGAAGTTGATGATGGAGCAGCTTCGCAGGGAGTTGAGAGAAAATGAAAAGGATCGGGAAGTGGAGGTGGATATGGCTAATGCCGCTTCTCTTTTTCGCAATAATCTTAAAATTATTAAACTGAAATCAAATTTTTACCGGCAAATCAGCA
>CAZQYO010000261.1:0-4357 GCA_964597415.1 uncultured Chitinophaga sp. | reverse complement strand
CCATGCTTTTGTAGCACGTGTTCAACAACTAAAAGTGGGGGATCCGAATGAGAAGAGTTCTAATTTGGGAGCGATTGTTTCTGCCCCGCATCTACAAAAAATTTTTTCCTACATACAGTTAGCGCAGGATGAAGGCGGAAAGGTTTTGTGTGGTGGAAATATCGTAAAACCAGAAGGTCGCTGTATGGATGGATATTTTATTCAACCAACCGTGATAGAGGGGTTAGATTATTTGTGCCGGACTCAGCAAGAAGAAATATTTGGTCCGGTGACCACACTTACTCCCTTTGAAACAGAAGCAGAAGCATTGACAATGGCCAACTCTGTCCACTATGGCCTCGCTGCTTCAGTATGGACGAACAATTTAAAAAGAGCACACCGGATTGCCGAGAAATTAGAAGTGGGGATTGTATGGATTAATTGCTGGCTGCTTCGCGATTTGCGAACTCCATTTGGAGGTGTAAAATCAAGCGGAGTAGGACGCGAAGGTGGTTGGGAGGCCCTCCGCTTTTTTACCGAGCCAAAAAATATATGTATTAAACAGTGAAAGATGAGCGATAAACTTCCAACCCCCATGGGCTTATACCCAATGACCCGTCAGGTCGGTCAACTAATTTTTGTGAGTGGTATGGGACCGCGCGAAGCGGGAACAGATCACATACCGGGACTGAAATTAGATAAGCATGGCAACTATCTTGAGTTTGATTTTGAGGCACAGGTACATTCGGTATTTAAAAATGTAAAGATTGCCTTAGAGGAAGCGGGAAGTAACTGGGATAAGATAGTGGACATCACTGTCTTTTTGGTAAACATGAAACGGGACTTTCAAACCTTTAACCGCATTTACGCACAATATTTTAATAAAAACCAACCCTGTCGCACTACGGTAGAAGTAAATGCGTTGCCCTCTTCCATCGCTATAGAATTAAAGGTGATAGCTACTGTTTAATACGTTCACTGTTGTGGCAAAGGCAAAATCAAAGAATAAGAATACACTGCCACAGTGGGTGAAGGTTTCCTTGTGGGTGTTGTTAGTTCTTTTTGTTGTCACTGAAACTTACGAAAACAGAAGCTTTTTCAGAAAGGTATATCGCTACCTGAGTTATCATTATTACAAAAGAAATTTTAAAACCACCGACTTCCCGGTAGATTATTCCATCCACGGTATTGACATTTCACATTACCAACTATTTGTAGATTGGCACAAGTTGCAATCGGTGGACACGTATGGCGATACCATTCAATTTCGATTTGTATTGATGAAAGCGACCGAAGGCTTGCTGATTGAGGATGATATGTTTGACGAACACTGGGAAAGAGCGAAAGAAAATCACTTTGTGCGCGGAGCCTATCATTATTTTCTCCCCGATCGTAGTGCAAAAATGCAAGCCGCCAACTACTATACCAGTGTTGAACTATTCCCCGGTGATTTGCCTCCGGTGGTAGATGTGGAAGATTTACGCGGCAAGTCAAAAGCAGAATTGGTTTCGAGTTTACGTGAGTTTCTTCAAGAAATAGAAAATCATTACCACGTAAAACCCATTATTTATTCTAACATTAATTTTATCGAAGATTATTTAGAAGAAGATTTCAGTGATTACTCTTTTTGGATAGCGCACTATTATCGGCATGAGTTAAATACGGATGGAAATATTAAATGGGCGTTTTGGCAGCACTCCGACAAAGCAAATCTACTGGGTATTCGCACTAACGTTGATGCCAATGTATTTAACGGAGATGAAGAAGATTTTAAGCAATTGCTGATTCCCGACCATACCCCGATTCCATAAATGCCGATACATAACTTAGAAATAAATACAGTGCCATTTCACTCATGGCTCTACCACTGTAGAATCTTCTTATTAACCAGAAGTTAGTCTCCTTTGGTATTATTTTAATTCCGAACTACGGCAGCAATAGCGGCAAAGCTTATGCGGGTTCCGGATACAGATAAAATAGTTTGCATACAAGCCTCAGCAATAGCTCCGGTGGTTACTACATCATCTACCAACAAAATATGACGGGCTTCCAATTGTGCCGCATCTTTTACTCCGAATATCTCTGCCACATTATCCCAACGCTCGAAGCGATGCTTTTTGGTTTGCGATATATTTTCATGCACCCTTTCCAAAGCGGTCATAGAGTAAGGAATCCCCAGCACGCCAGATAGTCCGGCTGCAAAGGGTTCGCATTGATTATAGCCTCTCAGTTTTTGCTTCTTCCAGTGCAGCGGCACCGGTATTATCAAATTTATATCATTGACGAAAGCGCAATGGCTCTTGAGCAAATTACCTAAGCGCTTACCGCAATATTCGCCTACTTCTTTTCTGTTGCGGTATTTCAAATGATGGAGCAATTGCTGCACGGGTCCTCCTTTATGGAATTGAAACAGTGCCGTAGCGGTGACCATCGGCAGTCTGCCCCAAAATCGTTTTGCCAGAGGATTATCCGGTTCTTTCCAGTATTCGGTAAGCGGGAGTTCTCTTTCACATTTAAGACAAATCACTTGCTCTCCCTTTCGCAATGCCTTGTCGCAACTGAGGCAAAGGTTCGGATAAAACAGATTGAACAAATCCGTCAAATATTCTTTAACCGGAGTTATCATATTGCCTATTGAGTGATCACAATATGGGATTCTGTGAGTGGTTCCATATCTCCTTTAAACCTAAGCAACAAGCGGGCTACGGTTACTACATCTTTCTGACAGTATTCCACTATCCTCGCTAACTGTTTTTCCTGCCAGTACACACGGCACACATCTTTTCCCCCTATTTCATCTTTCGGACTGGGCAGCCCCAACACTTCGGCCAGTAGCTTTAGTGAAGTATAGTGCTTATAGTCGCCAAATTTCCATAGCTGTAACGTGTCCACATCTTCTGTTTCCCAAGGGCGTTTTCCGGAGCGGTCTAAGCTATCGGGTAGTTCTATCCGGTGTTTCAACATTCTACGGCATAGAAAAGGCACATCAAACTCACGGATATTATGCCCGCAAAAATGAAAGCGTTCCGGGTCAGAAAAGCTTTTTCGGATCAACCCGACAAATTCGTTCAGCAATTCCTTCTCCTCATTTCCTGAAATAGATTTAAGGCGCAGAACTCTGGAGGATTTATCCTTTCCCGGATAAAAATATCCGAGAGAGATACAGATGACTTTGGCAAACTCAGCAAACACTCCGGCTCTTTGCAAATAACTTTCTTCGGGGGTCTGATTTTCTATACGAAGTGCTTGATGCTTAATAGCCCATAATTCTTTCATGGTATCACTCATTTCCGAAAAAGAGGAGTACTCCGGTACTGTTTCAATATCTATAAACAGTAAATTGTAAAGGTTAATGTGGGGCAACATTTTCACAAAACGATTTAGATATACTAGCACCAAAGATAAGATTACAATTAAATTGAATGGCGATAATTAAAATTCTATTTCTGCAAAATTTACTTCATTCCCATGGTTAGTTGATTAGGGCTAAAGTCATGTCCTGGTATTATTAAATGCAGTGCAAAGTGCTTAGAATAGGAAACCTTATTTTCTCCATCCCTTAATTGATGTTATTTATCCGAACTCGGATGTTCCTGCAAAATTCCATATCTGCATAATTGATTAATATTGCAGTGCATTTCCTAACAATTAAATCTAAGAATTATGGCTTTTACATTAGAAAATCTGCCTTATGCATTTGATGCTCTCGAACCAAACATTGATGCGCGTACCATGGAAATTCATCATGGGAAACATCATGCGGGATATGTCAATAATTTGAACGCAGCTATTCAGGGAACTGAATGGGAGAATAAACCTTTAGAGGAAATACTGGCGAATACTTCTAAAATATCTACTGCGGCTCGCAACAATGCGGGTGGTCATTGGAACCACAGTTTATTTTGGAAAGTAATGGCTCCTAATGCGGGTGGTGTTCCTTCAGGTGCTGTAGCCGATGCGATTAACGGGAGCTTTGGCTCTTTTGACAAATTCAAAGAAGAATTTAGTAAAGCAGCCGCCACTCGTTTTGGTTCAGGCTGGGCATGGTTGGTAGTTAATGCCGGAAAGTTAGTGGTGTGCTCCACCCCCAATCAGGATAATCCTTTAATGGACATTGCCGAAACAAAGGGCACCCCTATTTTGGGTGTAGATGTTTGGGAACACGCCTATTATTTGAATTATCAAAACCGCAGACCGGACTATGTGGCGGCTTTCTACAATGTTATTAATTGGGAAGAAGTGGCCAAGCGATTAGCTGCCGCGGGCAAATAATCACACCTTACTTTTAGCTCCCTATTATCCTTGTTTGTATCAGGGCGATAACCGATAATTGTCGCCCTGATTCTTTTTTATGGCAAAGCCACCAAACAAACAAACA
>CAZQYO010000260.1:0-4364 GCA_964597415.1 uncultured Chitinophaga sp. | reverse complement strand
TAAATGGAATCCGATTACTCCGTACGGAATGGTTTTTATTCCTTCCGGAGACTTGCATATCGGTCCCACCGATCAGGATGTTAACTCCAGTCATCAAGCTCGATCAAAACAAGTATCCATTGTAGGCTTTTACATGGATGATACGGAAATTACAAATAATGAATACCGTCAGTTCATTAATTATGTTCGTGACTCTGTGGCTCATAAACTGTTGGGGGATGTAACTACCGATGACGATGGAAATGAAGCGGTGGATTGGAATAAAAAAATTGAATGGGGCGGAAAAAATAAGAACGAACAATTGGAAGACATCTATCTACCTGCCGAAGAAAGAGTTTGGGGAAGAAAAGAACTTGATTTGAGAAAGATGAAGTACGATTATGAATGGTTTGATTACAAGGCCGCTTCATTAACTAAGAACAGAGGAAAATCAAGAACCAGTTTTATTCATAAGGAATCGGTTGATGTTTATCCAGATACATTAGTTTGGGTAAGAGATTTTACATACTCATACAATGAGCCAATGACACGAAACTATTTTTGGCATCCTGCTTTTGATGATTATCCCGTTGTAGGTGTTACATGGCCACAGGCTAATGCCTTCTGCTATTGGAGAACGAGACTTTGGGAAGATTACAAAACTCCACGCGGAGAGCCATTAATGGACATTTTCCGTTTGCCTACCGAGCACGAGTGGGAATATGCTGCTCGTGGTGGCAAGAAGCTATCGCCATACCCTTGGGGAGGCCCTTACGTGAGAAATACAAAGGGTTGTATTTTGGCTAACTTTAAACCTGGTAGAGGCAATTATCCTGAAGATGGTGGTTTCTATACGGTTCGCGCAGATGCTTATTGGCCAAATGATTATGGTCTGTATTGTATGGCCGGTAACGTTGCAGAGTGGACTTCATCCGCTTTCTATGAAAACTCCTACTCTTTTATTCATGATTTGAACCCCGACATCCGCTACGATGCACAAGAATCAGAACCGGAGGCAATGAAGCGGAAAGTAATAAGAGGCGGATCTTGGAAAGATATCGGCTACTATATTCAAACCGGTACCCGCCATTGGGAATATGCTGATTCGGCAAAGTCTTATGTCGGGTTTAGATGTATTACTACATTCTTGGGTAGAGATATCACTGATAACTAAAGATCGATCGCATTTGATTTTTTTTGCGATGAGCATACCTACTTTTTTAAAATCACAAACTCAATATTCTTTTTTTCTTAACCCTTTAAACTAAAAAAAACTAAAATTATGGCAGCTAAAAAGCATCCTTTAACAAGTCTAAGAGCAAGAACATTACTAAACTATCTTTATTCTTTTGGTGCATCGATAGTTATTGGAGGTGCGCTCTTTAAAATTTTGCACTGGCCGGGTGCTAACTTAGCTCTTATTGTGGGCATGGGAACTGAGGTGATCGTGTTTGCTATATTTGGATTTGAACCTCAGCAGGCAATGCATGATGAATACCAATGGGAAAGAGTATATCCGGAATTAGCAGATGAAGGACCTATAAACAAAGGTGGAAAACCATTAACCCAACAATTAGATAAAATGTTGAGTGACGCTAAAGTGGGTCCTGAGTTAATAAACAGTTTAGGTAAAGGTTTTAACTCTTTAGGTGAAAGTGTTAGTAAGCTCAATGATTTAACCGAAGCTACAGTAGCTGCGAATGATTTCTCTAAGAGTGCTAAAAATGCCGCAGGTCAAATCACTTCTTTTGCACAGGCTGCTGCAAGTGCAACAAGTGCTGTGGGGCAGATTGGACAGGGTGCTGAATTCACTAAAGTATATCACGAGCAGGTACAAGGTATGGTCAAGAATCTTTCTCAGCTAAATGCTATATATGAGTTAGAACTTCAAGACTCAAATAACCACTTGAAAGCGATGAATAAGTTTTTTGGTAATCTGAATGAAGCCGCACAGGCATTGTCAGAAACTGCCACTGATGCCGTTAAGTATCGTGAGAACTTGTCTGCTTTAAACAAGAACCTAATATCTTTAAATCAGATATATGGCAATATGTTATCTGCCATGAAGGCGCAATAATGTTTGAAATAGGCATTATTTAGAGAACAGTGATGAATTAATGGTTTAACCCAAAAAAACTAAAATAAAAAATGGCAGGTGGTAAACAAACCCCAAGGCAGAAGATGATCAACATGATGTACCTCGTGTTGTTAGCACTTCTAGCCATGAACGTATCTAACGAGGTACTGAACGCCTTTCACATGGTAAATGAAGGGCTTCAGACATCTAACAAATCGTTAGGAAGTAAAAACAACGACATTTATAGAGCATTCGAAAAGCAGATGCAACAGGACGCTGCAAAGGCAGGGCCATTTTATGCAAAGGCACAGGTAGCAAGGAAAGTTGCGGCTACCTTAGATAGTGTTTTGGAAATGTACAAAAAGGAAATAATTAAGGAAGCCGAAATAGATGAAGAAACAGGTGACCTTAAGCAGAGAGAAAACTTAGATATCGCAACAAGATTGTTTGTTGAAGAAGGGGACAAAGGAAACTTGAGGGGTCAAGATCTTCGGAAACGAATTAAAGATACCCGCGAGAAGTTGTTGTCTCTGATTGACGCAAATGATAGGGCGAATTTCAAACTCCCTTTAACAGACGAAATTCCTAGATCAAAGGACAACAAAAATGTTGCGTGGGAATATGCCGCTTTTAATCACGTGCCGGCAACGGCTGCCCTAACCATTCTTAGTAAATTTGAGAATGACGTTGTGGCTTCCGAAGGTGTGGTGATTGAGTATTTGATTAAAAAGATCGGAGAAACGGATTTCAAATTTGATCAATTAGCAGCAAAGATAATTGCTCCAACCAGCTATATCCTGAATGGGCAGCAATATAAAGCAGATATCTTTTTAGCGGCCTTTAACTCTACTCAACAGCCGGAAATTTTCTTAGGACCTTTAGGCGGATTTAAAAAGAATCCGGATGGAACTTATGATGCCGTTGAAAGTGACAAAGAACTTCCTGCCGGCTACTCTAACACTCCATTAAAAGTGGAAGGTGGCTTTGGAAAGTATGAAGTAATGGGTTCTGGAACAGGGGAGAAAACTTATGGAGGAATTATTCGTGTAAAGAATCCTACAGGAGGGTATAAATTCTATCCATTTGAAGGGAAATACCAAACTGCTCCTAAAGCCGTAGTAGTTTCTCCAACAAAGATGAACGTGCTTTACATTGGGGTGGATAACCCTATGGAGATTTCAGTTCCCGGAGTTGGTCAGAATGATGTAACCGCAGCATTAGAAGGGGCGGGAACATTATCTAAGGATCCTACTAACCCAAGCCAGTATATTGCTAAAGTAACCGCTGTTGGCAAATGCAAAATCAATGTATCTGCTAAATTAGATGGGAAAGTACAATTCATGGATGGGAAGGAGTTTCGTATCAAGCGTATTCCTGATCCGGTTCCTACTTTGGGTGGTAAGTTAAGAGGAGGCAATACGCAGCCCGGTGCTATCAAGTCACAAAGCGGAATCGTTGCATTATTAGAGAACTTCGACTTTGAAGCAAGATTCAATGTAGTTAGTTTTGAAATGGTATTTTCTTCTAAAGGAGAAATTTTCAAATCAACAGGTACCGGTCCATTATTTAATGAGCAAATGAAAAACTTTCTTGACAGAGCAAAACCTAAAGACATCATCTTCATTGATGAGATTAAGGTGGTCGGCCCGGATAAGCTTCCAAGAAAGTTAGGTCAAATTGCATTTTCCATCATATAAAAATAAGTCATGGTTAAGAAGTGGAGTGTTATTTTTGGAGCTGCCTTACTGTTAGGAGGCTCGGTTTTAGCGCAAGAGCCTTTAGACGGTGCTTGGCTTAAAACTACTACCAAGGAAAAGGATATTATTCCGTATGACTACGTCCGTGAAGCTGATGTGTTTTGGGCAAAGCGAATATGGAGGATCATTGATGTGCGTGAAAAGATGAACCTTCCATTTAAATATCAGCAGGAACCTTTAGCAGAAATCATTCATACTGCAGCTAAGAACGGGGAATTAACTGTTTACGACAATAACGTGTTAGATGGTGACCAGTTCAAGAAAGTGCTGAGTATAGATGATGTAAAGAAACTGGGGGAAAGAAGTGATACGGTAATGCAGATCGATCCGGTTACCTTAGAAGAGGTTCAAGTAATTCAAAGAACCGAATTTGATCCGGGTAAAATTGTCAAGTACCGTGTAAAGGAAGACTGGTTTTTTGACGAGGAAACTTCTACCATGATGGTTCGCATTATTGGGATTGCTCCTGTAATGGAAGACTTTGACGCATCGGGGAACTATCGTGGAGATATGACCATGTATTGGGTGTACTATCCTGATCTAAGACCTAT
>CAZQYO010000259.1:0-4388 GCA_964597415.1 uncultured Chitinophaga sp. | reverse complement strand
GTGCCGGCTAAAAGCCCGTAACGGATGGGAGTATTGTAGTTGTTCATGTTCTTGTCCTTTTAATTCAATTGCAACTTCCCCTTATGGATAAGGCCTATGGCTTTACCGGTAAATTTCATGCCTATAAAGGGAGTGTTTTTTGAAAGTGAACGAATATCCTTTTCGGTAAAAGTCCATTCTAAGTCAGGGTTAAACAAGGTAAGGTCGGCTGCGGCTCCTTCGCTGATTTCGGCATTTTGCCGCATTATTTTACGGGGATTATTCGCCAGCATTTCAATCAATTTATCTGTAGCTACTTTTCCTTGCAAAGCAGTATTGGCTACGGCAAAGCAAGTTTCTAAACCAATCATGCCATAGTCGGCCTTATCAAATTCTAACTTCTTACATTCTTCATCTTGCGGTTGGTGGGCAGAGGTAATGGTATCTATAGTGCCATCTGCAATTCCTTTGATCAGGGCCTCCATATCTTTAGCCGCACGCAAGTGAGGATTTACTTTGTAGTTGGTATTGTAGTCCCCCACTTTTGTTTCGTCCAGCAACAAGTTATAGGCATTGACAGAAGCGGTGATTTGCTGTTTCTTCTTTTTTGCGGCTCGTATCATTTCTACCGATCGGGCGAGCGAGATGTCTAAGAAATGAAGGCGCGAGCCGGTGTATTCCAATACGTAAAGGTCGCGGTTCACGGCCACTTCTTCGGCCAGAGCAGGAGCACCCGCCAAACCCATGCGCACACTCACCGCTCCCTCGTGCATGGTTCCATTTTTTGAAATGCTCTTTTCTTCGGGATGGTTCATCACTAAGCCACCAAAAGCTTTTACATACAGCAAGGCCCGCTCTACCAAACCGGCCGAAGGGCTGGGTCTAAGTCCGTCACTGAAGGCGACAGCGCCTGCGCGGTGCATGTCGTACATCTCCGTCATATCTTTTCCATCACAGTTTTGGGTCAGCGCACCTATGGGATGCACGCTCACAATTTCAGAGGCCGCTTTATTAAGCACATATTCTACCTGCGATTTGGTTTGAATCACGGGTAAAGTGTTAGGCATGCAACAGATATGGGTAAAGCCACCCGCTGCTGCGGCTGCACATCCGCTGCCGATAGTTTCCTTTTGCTCATAGCCCGGGTCGGCTAAATAAGTATTGAGGTCAAACCAGCCCAATGACACATGCAGGTTATCTGCCTTTATCTCCTTTGCCTTAGAGATATTCTGCAGCTTGGCTCCTATCTTTTTGATTTTGCCGTTAGAAATTAAAATGTCGCGAACCTGATGGTGAAACTTAGAGCCGGAGTCAACGATGCGGGCAGAACGTATGAGTATGTCCATTGATTATTTTTTCCGGAGAACAAATATAGAAAAAAGTGAGTGACGCGAAATCTTTCCCATATACTTGGCTTATTTACAGCAGTTCAGTGACCGGTACCCGGCTTTTAGTTTCGGCCAGCGAGAATTCTCCCCCCCCTCCTACAATATCCGGCTCTATTCAAACGCAAGCCGTCTATATTTGCGGCATGAATCCTTTCCGCACGATAGTAAAACCAAGAGATCTCGGCTTCAAAATTTCGTATTCCGATAAGTTGATGAGCATAGGCTCTTGTTTCTCAGAAAGTATCGGCCTCAAATTCTTAGACTATAAATTCATCATCAGCATCAATCCTTTTGGTCAGCAGTACAATCCCGCTTCTATCGCGCAGGGCATCCATCGGCTTCTCCGCGCAGAGCCGTACACCGAAAATGATTTGGGTTTTCACAATGAACTTTATTTCAGCTATGAGCATCACGGCAGTTTTTCAGGCAGCGATGAGGAAGCCGTGCTCACCCACATCAACCGGCAACTTAGGGAGGGCGCGAGTGCCATTCGCCAGGCCGATGTGCTATTTCTCACACCCGGCACTTCGCAGGTATTTGAATTAAAGGACTCCGGCAAAATAGTTTCCAACTGTCACAAAATGCCTTCCGACCACTTTACCGCGCGAATGTTGGAGCCGGCTGAAATCATCCACCGCTTAAGCATAGCCCTCGGAGAACTTCGCAAAGTAAACCGCAAAGTAAAAATCATTTTCACGGTCAGCCCCGTTCGCTATTTTGCCTTTGACCCCTTCCAAAACTCGGTGAGCAAAGCACATCTGTTTACCGCCATTTATGAAATGACGGAGATGAATAAGCAGTACTGTTACTTCCCCTCTTACGAAATGGTGATAGATGACTTGCGCGATTATCGCTTTTACAAAGAAGACATGCTACACCCCGGCAGCCAGGCCACAGAATATGTGTGGCAAGGCCTATGCGAAAGTTTGCTGACCAAAGAAAGCCGCGAATTGATGAAAGATATTGAAGAAATAAAGTTAGCCGCGCAGCACCGCCCGCGAAACCCCAATAGCGAGGCTCACCGAAAATTTGTTGCCAACACCGTTACTAAGATGGAAGAACTTCACAAAAAATTTTCTCTCGACTTTACCAAAGAGCAGGAGATATTGCAAAATTGAAGAGGCAGCATTCCTCAACGCTGCGGAAACCTGTGGTTATCCTACAAAATGAATTTAAAATACTTTGGCGCCTTACTGTGCCCATCTTCGGCACATCACTCTCCCACGGGCGTTCGTGCTTTAGCGCTATTTGAGGACTTGACTTACATGGATAAGCTCCCTGTTAGTGGTATGTATTATTAGCAGTATAGGCACGAGCGGGTGCTCGCGCCAGTGAGGGCACTATTTTATTTCAATCATCAGAAAGACAGCCCTCGGATGTAAATTTCTTTCCCTAACCAAAAAGCAATGAGATAATTTTACTAAGTTCATCACATGGCAGGCAATAGTTTTGGAGAAATTTTTCGCATCACCACCTTTGGCGAGAGCCACGGCAACGCGATTGGAGTGGTGATAGACGGCTGCCCCGCGGGGCTTGCGGTGGATATGGAATTTATGAACCGGCAACTACAGCGCAGAAGGCCGGGACAATCTGCCATCACCACCCAGCGAAAAGAAAAGGATGCCTTTGAAATTCTTTCGGGAATTTTTGAAGGAAAAACAATCGGCTCTCCCATTGCCCTGCTCATTCGCAACGAAGATCAGAAACCACAGGATTACGAACATCTGAAAGAAACCTACCGCCCCTCTCATGCCGACTTCACTTACGAAATGAAGTACGGCATTCGCGACTATCGCGGAGGGGGAAGAGCCAGCGCCCGCGAAACTGCTGCCCGCGTAATTGCGGGAGCTTTGGCGCAGCAATTTCTGACTACCGAAGGAATTTCCGTTTCGGCTTATGTATCGCAAGTGGGCAAACTGAAACTTGAAAAGGACTATTCTGAATTGGATTTATCTGCCACAGACAGCAACCTGGTGCGCTGTCCCGATGAGACGACTGCCCGGCAAATGATAGAACTGATAGAGGAAACAAAAGCAAAAGGCGATACCATAGGGGGCGTGGTAAGTGGGGTGATACAAGGTTGCCCGGTGGGTTTGGGAGAGCCGGTATTTGATAAGCTACATGCCGACCTGGGCAAAGCCATGTTGAGCATTAATGCGGTTCATGGTTTTGAATATGGCAGCGGATTCAGCGGAGCAGCAAAATACGGTAGTGAGAACAACGACCTCTACACCACCGATGCCAATAAAAAAATAATTACTACCACGAACCACTCCGGAGGCATACAAGGGGGCATCAGCAACGGTATGGACATCTATTTCAACGTTGCCTTTAAGCCCGTAGCCACGCTGATGCAACCGCAAATGACCGTGAACCAAGAAGGCACCGAAACAGAAATTAAAGGGAAAGGAAGACATGACCCTTGCGTGGTACCCCGTGCCGTGCCTATTGTGGAAGCGATGGCCGCTTTAGTAGTGGCCGATCATTTATTGCGCCTCCGCAGCGTTAAGTTGTAGCGGGCTGCATTTCCGTTTTCACCGTTAATCTTCTTCTGATTTTTATCAGTTGCCGGTAGCTGAGCAGCGTAATGCCGAGTATTAAAATTTCAGAAGACACAATTCCCATCACGCAGTAATTGGCCAGCACAAAAAGTATAAGGAGAAACAGCAGTATAGAATCAAAGCGTTTCGTAAAAAAGCCGATCAGAAAACTCAGTTGCAACAGCACAGTTACCATGAACACTATATGTGCTAATGACGGGTGAACAATGAGGTAATGCGCTATCTGCGCAGCAAAAGAATCGGGTTGCTGAAGAAACAAGTCGAGCTGTTGCGATTTCAGAATGTGGCTCAACTGATCGGGATAAAATACGGAACCTCGCCATAACTTCCACAAGCCGGCCGATCCGAAAATATAAAGCAGATAAAAACGCGCTCCCTCCCATAACAGCGCAAAGCGGTTCTCCTCTTTTGACCAAAAAGGAATCGTTATCACCAGCATGGCTACCATACCGTGATAGTG
>CAZQYO010000258.1:2022-4409 GCA_964597415.1 uncultured Chitinophaga sp. | reverse complement strand
TTTTTCCAAAACTAAGCCCCATTCCACCAATGAAAAGGCATAATAATAGTAACAAAAGCGCTTTTTTTCGCATGAGAGATGAATTAGATAACAAAATTTAGTTTGGCAAATTTCATCCCAAAAGCAAAAAATGAAAATTTAATTTTAAACAAAGCAAACTGAAATTCGTATTTAGTGAACTTGTTAATTGATACGATTGGGATTGATTTTACAATCACATCGAAGCAGCGCAGCGGGCGCTTCGACTACGCTCAGCAACCGCTATACTACGCCCAGCGACCGCTATTGAACGGATTTGAAACAGCGGTGCTTCGACTACGCTCAGCAGCCGCTATACTACGCTCAGCAACCGCTGCGGAGCGGAGTCGAAGCATGGTTGCTGAGCGTAGTCGAAGCATGGTTGCTGAGCGTAGTCGAAGCACTACCTCACCAATGTCAATGTCCCTTTGTAATAATACTTCTTTCCTGGTTCTAAATACACTTCGTATTCTATCAGAAACACATAAACACCTGCAGTTGCTTCTTGACCCTTATAAGTACCGTCCCAGACATAATTCGCATCACTGCTCATGCTTATGACCTCTCCCCAGCGGTCTAAAATCGTTGCCCTAAAGCTCTTGATGTTTACACAGTTAATTGTCAATACATCATTCAAGCCATCTCCGTTGGGACTGAATGCACTCGGAAATGCACACATATCCGAAAACTCAGGGCAGTATTCGCCCAAATATGTTGCTCCATGTGTCTCGCAGCCTAAGCTGTCTATGGCTTTGTAATACACAATGCCTGTATCCATGCTCTCAAAATACAAGCCCGTGTAGCTTGCTCCGTTGAAATCCCAAACTCCGCTGATGGGTTCTTCCGAACTAAGGTTGAGTTTGTTGTATAGCTTGCCTGTCCAGATGCACATACTGTCGGTGTGGGTCAAAATTACTTGAGGAGGTTCTTTCATATAAAGCTGCATGCTTTGACTTATACTGTCGCAACTGCCGGTGATGGTTGTTTGCCATTTGTTCGGTTTTACAGTTAGTGAAATTGAGTTTCCTTGGTTTACCCCATCTATTGCCCAGTCTATCGCTCTGCCATAATAGTCGCTGATGCTTAGTGATGCACCTTTGCATATCATCGTGTCGGAGGGAAGAATCACGCAAGGGCAATATTCTTCTAATGGTAAGTGATAAACATATTCACAGCCTACACTATCAGTGAGAGTTAGCACAACCATCCCCGTATCTGCACTCACAAAAACACTGCTGTCCTGCACATGTCCATTTTGGTTCCATGAGTAATGGACTTTGGGTTCGTTTGCGATTGCCAGCAACTTGTTAAAGGGGCGCCCTGCCGGTGCACAAAGACTGTCGGTGTGCTGCAATTCATATTGCGGAGCAAACTTGCCATATACATACATCGTGTCATATTCTCCATCAATGATGCCCACTATCATCTCTTTTGGTTTGGTAACCGTCATCTGAAATGTGCGACTTTGTTCACTGCTGCCATCTTCCCGTATCCAGGTGACTTCTCTGCCCAAATTTTCCTCAAACTCAAGGCGGCTGCCATAACAAGCAGTGGTATCCGCAGGTAGATAGCCCCCTATCTCATACAAATAAACGCTGTCTATGAAGACCTGCATAAACTTATAACTATACTCAGACAAGGGAAGTTTAAGATATTTTCCATTAGCATCTTTATTATTAATGTCTATATAATATCGTGGATAATTTTCTCTAAGCAGTGAGTCACCAGCTAAATCGAACAACCATTTTACCATCGTTTGTTGCGAGGTGTCCCAGAAATTACCAATGGTGAGTTTGGTATAAGGATTGTCTGCCACAAACTCCCATGAATACTCTACCCACTCCCCCTTGCTCATGTGAGGGCGTGGAATCCTGAATTGGTGAGAGTACCTGCGCCAGCCACCACCCGCAATCTGTGCTATTCCCGTTCCTTTTTGAAGACAAGTGATATCGGGTGTAGTAAGTAAAATTCCCAAACCGTCTGTCAGATAGGTTGTATAATTGCCTGCTTGCTCAATGAAACCGGAGGATTTGATAGCTCCCATTTGTCCATATCGTTCATCAAGATTACGAATGGATAAGGTAGAATAATCTGCAAACCTGACCGGCTCCTTGGGCAGGTTGAAGGTATCTATCCAATTATTGACCCCTACAAAAAAACCAATTTTATATTTTTTCCCAACTGTTAAGGTTTGCCGTAATTCATTGGTTATAAAACCGGGTTTGAACGTATAAGGATTTATAGTATTAGCGCCAGGGTAAAATTTTTCCAATAGAATATATGCAATATACTTACCGTTTAAAATATCTTTGGGCAAAGCATATTTTACAGTGTTATCAAAATCAAGATTACGATAATGATTGTATGTG
>CAZQYO010000258.1:0-2012 GCA_964597415.1 uncultured Chitinophaga sp. | reverse complement strand
CGGCCAAGTATATCTTCCGTCATCTATAGGAGGACCGCTTCTCCTATAAAATGAACTCCAATTATATTTAAATGAAAAATCATTCTTGAGTGTATAATAGTTAAAAAAAAAGCCGGGATTATTGAATGGCACATTATTAGGTGTATAATCTGCTTCAATTTTACAACATTGTCCGCTTACAGGTTGATCTCGAACAAGGCACGAACTCCAATAATAACACGAATCTATCTGAAACTGATACCACTTATCCGTTTTACCATCGTAGGTTTTATTATACAAATTCGTATCAACGTCAAAGAATTCCTTGGGTTTTGTCTTGTAGGGATGGCTGTCCGGAAACTCCTCAAAACTACCGTTCTGCACCAAGTTTCTCGGTTTGGATTGTGCTTGTACAGACAGGTTCAAACCTGTCTGTACAAACAACAACAATAAGAGAAAACACAATTTGCGGTATGTAAACAACATAGAGTGCATATTAATGTCTATTCAACGATTATTCTACTTGTAGCCATTCTACTGCCCTTTATTACCTTCAGAATATATACTCCGGCACTCAGGGTTCGGGTATTTAACTGAATGCTCGGCTCAAAAGTAGTTTGACTGCTGATTAACCTGCCACTCAAATCATATAACTCACACTGCATACTATGCTTGCTTGCTTCAACATCCGGATTAATGAATAAATCATCGACAACCCGGATTTCATCTGCAATCGAGTTATGACGAATGCTGATGCCGCTTGCATCGCCCTGCTTTCTTTTCGGAATAATTGACATAGCATTATAATCTTCTCCAAAATGATCCGATGGATTATTACTATAAATGACATGTCCACGTGGATCGTTCCCGTCAGGTCCTGAATCCGTCATGATGAGCTCATCAAGAACGCTTGTTTCACCCACATCCTCGGAGGGTGGGTTATATTGATTACATCTGGAATAGGAGGCACTGTACTGTTCATCTTCCGCATCAAAATCAATTTTTTGAATTATATTATCAGGGTCAGAGACTTCCGATTCATATATTATTGCCTCATAACCATTATCATCTTTGAATTTATAAACAAAATGGTCATTAACCGGTGAGTTCAAGTCCACCCTGATTGCAGGCAAGACTATATCTTTATTCATGCGAGATTTCTTTCCTAAGTGTGCTATTGCTTTAAAAATCTCAGTAGCTTCGTCTTTATGATGAAAACGGCAATGGTACTCGATTTTATTTACTTCATCCGTACTGATTAATTTACCGTTGCCTATGTCGTATTTAGTTTTCCAGTCAGGGACATTTGTAGCATCTTCTATGGCAATGTAAGTATAAGTAGATGCAGTATTTTGTTGATACAATGTAAACGGATACATCGCCATGTCGCAGTCGCAGATTTGAGTGTAATGAGAAGGTGAAACTCCACCGCCTCCACCAGAGGTGCATAAATCATAGCCATTTCCCAAGCCGTCCGGCAATATTACACTCGAAACACTTAATTGATAGGGCGGTAATTTGTATGCCCCTTTACCTCCGATGCCGTTTTTGCCGGGGGAGATTCCTATCCATTTAGATTGGAAGCTGCCAAATCCTTCAAAAAACTGTGATTTACCTGCTAAAGTGGGATTCCCTGCTAATTGAATCGTTCCGGGTGCACCTCCATAACTGCCATCTCCACCTCCCGCTGCATCGCCCGGTTCTCCACTGCCACCTATAGCTCCTGAGTAATATACATCACTTCCTACAATGATTCCCGTACCCCCCAAACCTCCAAATCCTTGTTTACCACCCACTTGACCCGGTTCTCCATTTGCGCCATTTGCGCCAGATACATCTAACCACCTTGATATGTTTTGTTGTTGTCCGTCTCCGTCTTCAATATATTTGGTTTTGAGCAGTATGATACCGCCTCCTCTGACTCCCCTACCTTAATTGCCTCCTTTACCTCCATCCAAGCCTACCGACCCGTCCATGCCCAGCTCCGGTATGGGGGCTCCGCTTGCTCCGCCTTTGCCTCCGTGTCCGCCTCC
>CAZQYO010000257.1:1770-4415 GCA_964597415.1 uncultured Chitinophaga sp. | reverse complement strand
GAAACAGCCGTGAGAGTGTAAGCATTGAATTCGCCCACTAAGCGAGAGTGCATTTCTACTCCCTCAAACTCCATCATCAGACCCTCTACCGTATTGCTCACCAACTTTGCTTTGAAATCGCTGGGGGCTTTAAGAGAATAGGTTTGCTTTTGAGCTCTTGTATTTTGTAACATCACTTTACCATTGCGATCATCAGTGTTCACCAGAGCAAAAGCAGAAGCAGCCAATTGATCAAAAAAATTCTTTTTCGCTTTCAGATAATTGTCAAAGGTTTTGTGATAGTCTAAATGATCGTGAGTGATATTGGTAAACACGCCACCGATGTATCTCAGTCCTTCAATTCTGTTTTGATCAATGGCATGGGAACTCACTTCCATGAAACAGTACTCGCAACCACTATCGGCCATGTGTTTCATCAGTCGGTTCAAACTGATTGCATCGGGAGTGGTATAAACAGCCGGGATCACCTCCTCATTTACTTTATTCTCTACGGTCGAAATAAGTCCTGCTTTGTAACCGGCTTTTCTGAAAAGATCAAAAAGCAAGGTCACCGTAGAAGTTTTGCCGTTAGTGCCGGTCACCCCCACCAACTTCATTTTTTCGGAGGGATTGCCATAGTAATTAGAAGCCATAATGCCCAGTGCCTTACTGCTGTTTTCTACCCTTACATAAGTCACTTCCTCACTCATTTCAGCAGGTAACACCTCGCATATAATGGCAAAAGCACCTTGTTCCAGCACCTGATCCATGTATCGGTGTCCATCAGTTCTTATTCCGCGAATAGCGACAAAACAATCTCCCGCATCTACTTTCCGGCTGTCGGTGTGCAGTCGCGAAATTTCAATATCCGTGGGGCCTACTACTTGGCGCAGTGATACTCCGTATAATATGTCCTTCAGTGTTGCCATTAGCTTAATACCAGGGTTATCTCCTCTCCTTTAGTGAATTTTGAATTCGGTTCTACACTTTGTTCTTTCACATTTCCTTTCCCCACTATAGTGACCTTCATTCCCATTGATTCCAACAAATAGATGGCATCGCGCAAACTCATTCCTTTTACGTCCGGCACTTCCTGCATATTTATTTCTTCGGCTAACAATCGAACTTCATCGTGGGCTTCGACTATGGCCCATTCGGTATGTGGTGGTTCTACTGTCTTCCCAAGAAAAGTGTACAGGTTTGCAAAGTCATCTGCGTACCCTGTTTTGGCTAAAGGGAAGTAAGTGTCAGCAATTGTTTTATTCACCGCAGGGTGCATATCCAAATTCAACGAATACACTTTATCTGCTACTTCTTTAAAAATAGACCCGGCCACCACATTTCCGTAATAGCCATTTGTACTGGGAGAGTTGATGACTACAATCATGGAGTACTGCGGATCTTCCGTAGGGAAATAACCGCAAAATGAAGCCTGATATAATTTACCGGTGCTTGATTTATACCCTTTTTTCCCCTGTGCAATTACTGCCGTTCCGGTTTTCCCGGCTACATGGAGATAATCTGTCTTAAGATTTTCAGCCGTTCCGTTCTGTACTACTCCTTCTAATATGTCGCGTAATTGCCGGATGGTATTGGGGCTTAACAAGTGGTCGTTTAGCACTACCGTTTTAAAAGAATCAATAGTGGTATTATACTCTCTGATTTTTTCGACTACACTCGGCTGTACCATTACGCCACCATTGGCAATCGCATTATAAAACATCAGCGTGTGTAAGGGAGTTACCATCACTTCGTAACCATGTGCAATAAAGGCAGTAGAAACGCCACTCCATTTCTTCGGATCTGCCAGTGTGGGGGTCACGGCTCCGGGAATTTCTATATCAATCTTCTTAGTGAATCCAAAATCTACGAGATGCTTGTAAAATTTTTCGGGATTTGAAGCATAGTGATCATAAGCCATCTTTGCCGCGGCTACATTTGAAGATACTTCAATAGCTCGCTTCACGGTGAGTATGGGGGTTTCAGGCTTGTCGTGATCTCGGATGGTGAGGTTGTAGAACCTTGCCGTTCCGTCCCCTACATCTATAGGACTATTTCTATTCACCAATCCATCCTCCATCAAGCTGGCTACTGTTGCCAGTTTAAAAGTAGAGCCGGGTTCGGTACTCTCACCAATAGCATAATTGTAATTCTCTGCATAGGATGAATCCTTATTCACTCCCAGATTAGCGATAGCCTTTATCTTTCCGGTTTTCACTTCCATCAAAATCACACAGCCATGATCAGCCTGGTGATGTTGCAAAGCTCTATAGAGCGCATCCTCCGCTACGTCCTGTAGTTCTACATCAAGGGTAGTATATACATCGCGACCGGGTTGCGAAGCAATCTGCTCCCGCGAGTCAATTGGAATGGTAACTCCTCCCGAAATTTTTTGCACCATTACCTGCCCCTGCACTCCACTTAACTGTTCATCAAAATTCCCTTCTAAGCCAACTTTAGTTCCCCATTTATTAGTAAACCCAATGGTGCGTTGTGCTAACATACCAAACGGAGTGAGTCGCTTATCGTTTTGCACGGCAATGAGGCCGCTTTTGTACTGCCCCTCGCGAAACAAAGGCCACTGCTTGATTTCCGTCATTTGGTTATAACTCACATTTCTTTTTAAGAGATAGTAGCGGCTTTTCTTTTTTAGTTCTCTCACCAAT
>CAZQYO010000257.1:0-1760 GCA_964597415.1 uncultured Chitinophaga sp. | reverse complement strand
CTGAGACGTTTTATCGCGAAACATATTCGCCAGCAGCAAGGACACCGAATCGAGATTTTTTTTAAAAAGCAGAGTGTGATTATTGATGGTGTAGAAATCAATCCGAATGTCAAACGTAGGCAAGGTAGTGGCCAGCAGTCGTCCGTCCTGCGAGTATATGTTCCCTCGCTCTGCCATTACCTTTTTAGGAAAAATAGTGAGACTATCGGCCAGGCTTCGGTAATAATTCCCTTCGGTGGTCTGAATAAAAAAGGCACGACCAATCACTGCCATCCCGATCATACAGATGAACAGAAAACCGAGATAGGCCCGTAAGACAATTTCCTTTTTCTTATTTACCATAGCACTCCTCATTCCGCTCTTTACAGAACAAGTGTTTAGTATCGCTGTATTCGATGGTTACTCATCCGGTTTCCGTTTCCGGGAACATTTTTCAGGAGATGAGTATTCACCGTTTGCAGCATATTAATTTTTCTTTATTTCAATTTTATAAGGAGGAATTCTCAGCTCCTTCAACCCTTGTGTTCCTACTAATCTGGCCACCTCGCTCTGTTTACTTTTTTGCATCAGTGACGAGGCAGTGGTCATATATTGCCAGCGCAGTTGCTTTACCGCTTTTTCGGTATTCGAAATTCTGCGGGCGTAATTCTCTGCCAAGTGATTGTTGGCAATGTGCAGTATCGCCAGCATCACCAAAAACAAAACAAAAGGAAGATTGAACAGCACTTTCTGGAGGCCGTTTTCGCCAAACGAGTCTATGCGACCAAGCAAACCACCCAGCGAAGCTTTCTTCACTTTTGGCTCCTTTGTCTCCTCTGTCTGTTCGGGTAATGGTGATGTTTCCACTTTAGCTTGTTCGTTTATATTTTTTCGGCAACCCTCAGCTTTGCACTGCGGGAGCGACTGTTTTCTTTTTGTTCCTGTTTATCGGCCTCTATCGGTTTCTTTGTTATTACTTTGAACTTCTTCCTCACATTTCCGTAAAAATCTTTTTCGGGTTCATCTTCAAAACTTCCATTCTTCATAAAGTTTTTTACCAATCTATCTTCCAACGAATGGAAAGTGATTACCACCAATCTTCCTCCCGGCTTCAGCACTTCATAGCTTTGCTTCAAGAAATCCTTTAAAGATTCAAGTTCATCGTTCACTTCAATCCGGATGGCTTGAAATACCTGTGCAAAATATTTGTGTTTCTCTCCCATTCTATTTTGCTCACACACATTCAGCAGGTCGGCAATTGTTTCCATTCGCTTCTCCATTCTCCCCTGCACGATCGCATTTGCCAAAGTCTTTGCGTTGCGCACTTCCCCATATTCCCCCAGCACCCTTTGTAATTGCTCTGCGCTGTATCGGTTCAGCACATCAGCCGCGGTTGCTTTTGTTTGGCGGTTCATTCGCATGTCTAAGGGTCCGTCAAAACGATAGCTAAAACCTCTTTCGGCTGTATCGAACTGCCAACTGGAAACTCCGAGGTCTGCCAGAATACCGTCAACAGCAGTAGCGTTGTACATTCTCAAAAACCTTTTCATTTCGCGAAAGTTGGCCGCAATCAAAGCAAAGCGCTTATCGTTCAAGACATTCTGTGCAGCATCCTCATCTTGGTCAAAGGCAAAAAGTTTCCCTTCTTTTCCAAGGTATTTCAACAACTCTGAGGAATGTCCTCCGCCACCAAACGTGGCATCAACATAGATACCTCCCGGTTGAATATGAAGTCCTTCCATACTCTCATGTAAAAGAACGCTGGTGTGATACTCGCTTTC
>CAZQYO010000256.1:0-4444 GCA_964597415.1 uncultured Chitinophaga sp. | reverse complement strand
TAATAAATCCGGCTCTAAGGGCGATTTATATGTGCACTTACAGGTGTTGCTGCCGGAAAAACTCACTGGGCAGCAACGCGAATTATTTGAACAATTACAAAAACTAAATCATTCTTAGCACATGGAAACTTACGCCATCACTTTATATCTGCAACAGCAAAGGGCAGTTGCTATTGATGAATTTGACGAAGCGCTGCGCTATCAAGATCTCCGGTATCAACTGAGGCATTTATGGCAAGCGGGTTTCTCGCCTGCTGACAATATTCAACAGGCTTTACAAAGGGCAATAGAAGTTTGTCGTATGGCAAACATTAACCCTCGCGAGCATTTCAGACCTTTGTATGTCTTCGATTCGGTCACCGGTAATGTTTCGGTAGATTGGATGATGAGTAAACGAGGATTTACCCTGCTCATGTTACAACTGCCGGCCACCGAACAAACGGCCTCGTGGTGGTGGCAATTGTCAGATGTGTGAAGAAGGAAATTCTCTATCCTATTATCAATGAAGCATTGGTCATCCACCATAAATCGGCAACAAGAGAGAAGAATCAAGAAACAATGATGAATAAGGATGAAGCGAACAATCATCGTGCACTGATCTTCCTCCAGTTACAGCACCTCTCAAAATCTCTGTTTCCACCGACCTGCACCGCTTCAATATTCTGTTATATTTGCGCTCCCTTTTTTAGGCATATCTGTACTCTATGAAAAACAAGGAAACTGTAATAGGCTGGCTCTTAATCGCTGTATTAATGATAGGCTTCATCTTCTATCAACAAAAGAAGATGAAGGAAGATCAACTGAAAAAGGCAGCACTCAAACAGACGGAGAAAACGGATTCCCTCCGCGTTACACAACCTTCCTCTGCGGTGACTCCTGTTATTACTTCGGCAGACACTACACAAACGGCTTCTCCTGAAATCGGTAAAGCAATACCGGCTGATTCTTCTTCCCTGCAAAATGAATTTGGCCCTTTTGCCGATGCCTATAAGGGAGAAGCAAAAACTTTTGTAATGCAAAAAATCACTCTTTCTACTAAAGGAGGACAGGTGGTAAGTGTACAACTAAAAAAATATAAAACATGGGATAAAAAGCCGTTGATTCTATTTACTGATTCCACTAATCAACTCAGCTATCAGTTTGCGATAGATAATGACCGGGTGATTGATACCAAAGACTTTTATTTTGAACCTCAAGAGGAAAGCTTTACGATAACTGGCGATAGTACAAAGAGTTTTGTGATGCGCTTGAATGCCGGAGACGGTAAATATTTTGAGCAGAAATATACGCTCAAAGGCAATTCATACATGCTCAATTATGATGTGACATTGGTAGGGATGAATAAAGTGATTCCTCCAAATAATACCTTTATTGGAGTTACCTGGAAAAATACGCAGCCCAAGTTAGAGCATAGCTTAGAATTGGAGCGGAGGTATTCTGCGCTATACTATCGCTTCAACAATAGTGATGTGGATCATTTGGATGAAAGCAAGGAGGATGTGGACTATGTATTTGACTCGCCTTTAGAATGGATTTCGTTTAAGCAGCAATTCTTCAATAGTACTTTATTGAGTCAAGGACAGTTTAGCCGAGGAAAACTGAAATCGCATTATGATAAAAATGATTTGGATGCTGTAAAGCGGTACGAAGCTAATTTTACACTTCCATATAAAAGTGCTGACAGCACTGACTACGCCTTTCAATATTATTTTGGTCCAAACAATTTCAATACGCTGGCATCTTACAAGCGCGACCTGCAAAGTATTATTAAGTTAAGTCCCGACTTTTGGTTGTTCTCTTGGATGAAGTACATCACGCGCTTTATCATTTTCATCTTTACCCTTTTCGATAAGCTACATCTCAACTATGGCATCATTATACTGCTGATGACTGTTATTTTAAAGTTGGCACTGCATCCGCTCACTGCTAAAAGCATTGAAAGTGCTGCTAAAATGAAAATATTGGCTCCTGAGTTAGCTGCTCTTAAAGAAAAATATGGCGCTGACCAAACTCGCATCAGTCAGGAGCAGATGAAACTGTATCAACGAGCGGGCGTTAGCCCATTGGGGGGCTGCCTGCCCATGCTCTTGCAAATGCCTATCCTGATGGCGATGTATTACTTTTTCCCTGCCTCCATAGAGTTGCGACAGAAGGCATTTCTATGGGCTTCTGATTTGTCTTCTTATGATGCTATTATTACTTGGACCACCCCTATATTAGGGCAAACGCACTTGAGCTTATTTACCGTACTTATGACTATCACTTCGGTGATGCAGGCAGTGATGAATAACCAAATGAACGCGATGGGTAATCAGCAACCCGGCATGAAATACGTGCCTTACTTTATGCCGCTCATGCTCATGTTTGTGTTTAATTCATTTCCCGCAGCACTTACTTATTATTACTTGCTACAGAACTTGCTGGGTGTTGGTCACCAGTGGGTGATACAGAAATTTGTGATAAACGATGAAAAGCTCCGAAAGCAAATTGAGGAGAATAAGAAGAACCCGAAAAAGAAGAGCGGCTTGATGAAACGCTTTGAGGATATGCAGAAGCAGGCCGAGCAGCGGAACAAGCCACGGAAATAAGCCTTTCGCATTTTTCCTTATTAACTATACATTTATCCCGTCATTGTATTTATAACTACAATTAGTCAGGGTGTTGTTACGTGTTTTTTCTTTTTTATTTCTGTTACTGTATTGCTCTTCCTGCAAGCCCACTCAATATAATTTGAATCAACCCGATAAAAACGGTCAGGTGATCATGAGAATGGAGCGCACTGCTTGCTTTGGGTCTTGCCCTGTTTTTGACGCGACTTTATATCAAAACGGATTGCTGATTTATAATGGCAAGCGCTTTACTTATAGTTTGGGATGCCACTTTGCGGTCATTTCCAGAGAGGATATTAAAAAGGTGCAAGCGTGGTTTGCTGATGCCGGTTTTTTTGATTTAAAAGATAAATATCCCGAAGAGGATATTGCTCCAACTGATTTGCCCGGCTGTGTTATTTTTTTTAACAACGGAAGACAACAAAAGACAATACTCGACCGTGGTTGGAAAACACCTAAAACCCTTGCTGAGCTTGAGTCTAAGGTAGATACGTGGATAAGCATTCAAAATTTACAATCTTGTGACAAATAATTAGTGCACGTTTAAGGCTGATTGAATTTTTCGTTTAAATTTGACCCCTCATTATTTTTTAAACTAACTAAAACTAAAAACCACTGACAATGAAAAAGTTTTTACTGTTCTTGCCTGTCCTCGGTATTGGTTTGTTTTCTCAGGCTCAACAGTCCTATAGAGATAACAAACTGAATATGTTTTTACAGGACGGTCCTGTGGTAATGCAGCACAATAATCACTATGCGCCTGCTGTTACCCATCAACACAGAAATGGCGGAAACCGCGCACTCTCCGCAGTTCTTAATTCCCAAAGAATAGGTAGTGCCGGCAATATGTTGAGCGTATTGCAAGATGAGTGTAATCAAATAGATGTAAACGACTCACTGAATGTCGTTACGTTTATTCACCGGAACGATCCTTTCCTCCTTCCCGGTTCCAACGTAGCTCAATACCGCTACGATGTATCAAAAAACAGAGGATTAGCTTGGACGAGCGACATTGGACCAATTACCAATGACATTAGTATTGATAACGTTTCAGTCAACGGGCGTTTCCCGCAAGCTGTGATTTATAATCCGGCAGGAAACACAAATGTGGATAGTGCTTACTTAGTTTACAGCGGCACTTGGCATGATAATAACACTTGGTCTGGCGAAATGAGAGGACGAGGCCAACTGAGTGGCGATACGGCTTCTTTTAACGTTCACATAGATCCGGTGAACAGCAAGCATGTGAGCATAGCTAACGGGTTAACCCGCGGTGCTCCCGGAGTTTTTTGGAATATAAACACGGATTACACCGGAACTTTTACTGCCGGAACAAATGCTATTACCAGTGGTCTGATAGTATATAAAGGAGTTTGGAACAATGCTACTAAAGATGTGGATTGGACCAGCACCACTATACCACAAACTTTTGTTTCGAGCGATAATGGCGGGGCTTTAGCATCCGTAGCTACCGCACAACAGATTGCATTTGACCCAAGCGGCCAGTACGGTTGGATATCTATTCTCGGTGACATCGTTCCTGATAATGACAGTGTTTATACTCCTATTTTCTGGCATACTACAGATGGTGGTCAGACTTGGAACGGTCCTATCGTGGTGAATTTAGACAGCATACAAGGTTTACTCTCTGAAATGAACCCTACCCTTGTAAATGGGGATCCTGCTTCAATGAACCCTACTACTGCATTTGATGCGGATCTTACGGTTGACGTGAATGGCAATCCTCACTTGTTAGTGATTGTAGGTAGTGGTGATGCTTATTCCATTCAAGCGGCCGGTTATGATGTTTGGGATATTACTTATGATGCCGGAGC
>CAZQYO010000255.1:0-4450 GCA_964597415.1 uncultured Chitinophaga sp. | reverse complement strand
TTCATTAGAAGGAGAGAAGAGGTGAAGGGAGCAAAGGGCTGGTGGGGATTACTTCGCTTCTTGGGTACTCCATGCCTCCGGCTTTTGGCTAAACCATTGTTTCACGGTGCCCCAGGTTTCTTTGAAAAGAGCGGATTGACGGTAAGCCTCCAAATGCTCTTTGCTGCCCCATCGGCTATAGGTAAAAAAGGTGTTCGGCTCATGAATATCGCGCAATAGCTCCACCCCGGAGCAACCTTCAAAGGAGGCAATAAGTGCTTGCTTATGCCGGAAAGTACTGATAAAGTCTTCCGCTTTAGCAGGATGAAAACTCATTTTCACAATTCGTATAATCATTTGAACTAGCTTGACGGCTTAGAGAGTAGCTATGGAACTGTTCAGTTCTCTTGCCAATCGGTTGTATTCGTTTTGCTTTACCTCTTCCTCTTTTATCTTTCTAAGAGCCAAAGGGGTTTCGTAATACAGGTCGCTCACAGTGCCTAACTTTTCAAACCTAAGTGCCGGATCGTTTAAGAAGTTGACTTTGCGCTTTATGGCATCGGTCAGTACAAATCCGATAGTCACGGAGTTGGCATTATTGTTCAGTTCGGGCATAGGACGCAGCAGAGAAATAGTCAGGTATTCATCCCCCTCCTCGTTTTTTGTGATCACCGCATCTATCTGGGTAGTTTTTTCGTCAGAAGCACTGCGGTTTTTCTCTAAGTGGCGCATCAGCAGCTTTGTGATCCATCTGCGATAGTTTTGTTCCGTGATGATATACTCCAAATCTACCTGATTGCGGCTTAAATGCAGTTCTTTTGAAATTTCCTTCAAATGTTTGGATGGCTCCTTGCTGCTATAGCGGATAAAGTAAAGTTCATTGAATCCGAAATATTTGGGGAGTAGGTTGGAAATTCGCTGAAACAACATTTCGGGAGAAGTATTGTATTTATCCAAAAGGCTTAGGATAAATTCGGGTTGCCAAGTGCTTTTGTTGAAAAACTCTTCCATATCCTCTTTCAGCGTTTCTTTGTTAATGTGAAGTGCCTGTGCAAAGTAAGAGGCTTTGAAGTTGTTCAACACGTGGTCAAACGACTCTACTTTGAGCCACGAAGTGGTAAGTGGCCGTTTTTGAATATTCATAAAACTGAAGCCTAATTCACGTCCAAACAGAAATATTTTCTGTTGTTCAGTCAGTTTGCGGTTATACAACAAAGAAGGCTTTTTGCTATTTATAAATACCGAGCGAAACCCGCGCAACTTCGGATATTCAATAAAGTCGGTTTCCTCAATTCGATAGTTAAACTTTTCTTTGAGCAGTTGGGCATAGTCTGCCGCATGGAGTTGAGTGCCTGTGTCAAGACCAATTTCTTTGCGAAAGTTCTCTACCGCCACTTCTATTTCTTCAAAGTAATTATCGTTCATCTCCTGATAGGAGCGAAGGCAGCTAAAGTAAAAGTGCTCTTCCTGAAGGTTGTAGTTACGGGCAATTTCAAAGACAGAGTTAATCAGCGCACTGAGTTTAGAGGGGGCACTGGCCATCATGCTCATCAAAAGGCCTTTATCTACTCCGAAGGTTTCAAACAGGAAATCGTTGATTATTTTGAGGTTCAGCACCTGAACCACCGGTGTCATGTTTTTATTTATCTTGAGCGAAACCAACTGATCATAGGTGGTATCGAGGGCTTTGGCTAATTCGTTTATTTTATCCGGCTTAGGGTATTTTTTCCCATTTTCTATTTCGTTCAGGTAAGAAACGGATATCCCTGATTTGCCGGATAGTTCCTGTAATGAAAGTTTGCTGTCGCTTCGGAGCTTTTTGAGCTTTAATCCGAAAATGATGCGAATGTTTTCTTCTGTGGTGGTTTCCATAAACGAATTTTCTTTCGTAAATTATTTGTGCTGCTAAAGTAATCAGCGAACAAAGATATAAAAAGCGAAAATCTTTATTCAGCGAATTTTCGCTTGTTTTTTTGGATAAGGTTTGACACCTTTGCGCGAAATTTCTGCGATGATAACTTCAACTAACATACAAGGATTAGAAATAAGCGCAACGATTAGTTCGGAATACGCTCAAATATTAACTGTCGAGGCATTAGAGTTTGTAGTAAAACTTCAAAGAACTTTTAATCAGCGAAGATTAGAACTGCTCACCCTGCGGGAAGAGCGACAAAAGCAGATAGATTTAGGGAAACTCCCTGATTTTTTGCCGGAAACAAAGGAAGTCAGAGAGAGTGATTGGGTAGCTGCCCCTATACCCGCAGACTTGCAGGACAGAAGAGTGGAAATCACCGGACCGGTGGAGCGCAAGATGATAATCAATGCACTTAACTCAGGGGCAAAGGTCTTTATGGCAGACTTTGAAGATTCTAACTCACCTACCTGGGCGAATAATATAGAAGGGCATATTAATCTTCGCGATGCCATTAAGCGCACCATTTCGTATGTAAACCCCGATAACGGAAAAGCCTATCAACTGAACGAAAAAACAGCCGTATTGTTAGTTCGCCCCAGAGGTTGGCATCTCCCCGAAAAACATGTAAAAGTAGATGGGGAGTTGATGAGCGGCTCCTTATTTGACTTTGGTTTGTATTTCTTTCATAACGTGAAGCAGTTGCTCGCAAATGGTTCAGGACCATACTTTTATTTGCCAAAGATGGAATCATATCTTGAAGCCCGTTTGTGGAACGATGTATTTGTGTTAGCGCAAAACGAGTTGGGAATTCCGCAGGGAACTATTAAGGTAACTTGCTTGATCGAGACCATCACCGCCACCTTTGAACTGCACGAGATTATCTACGAATTGAAAGAGCATATTGCCGGACTTAACTGCGGCAGATGGGATTATATTTTCTCCTATATCAAAAAACTGAGAAACCTGCCCGGGTACGTATTGCCGGATAGAGGTCAGGTAACTATGGCAGTTCCCTTTATGGATGCTTATTCCCGTTTGGTAATTCAAACTTGCCATAAGCACCGGATACATGCGGTAGGTGGAATGAGTGCCTTTATCCCGATTAAGAATAATGAGGCGGCTAATAATGAGGCCATAGAAAAAGTAAGACAAGACAAACTCCGCGAAGTGAAAAACGGGCACGATGGAACCTGGGTGGCGCATCCCGGCTTGGTAAAAGTAGCTATGGATGTTTTTAACGAAAACATGCCTTCCCCAAACAATTATCACATGACCCGCAAAGAGGACGTGATTACGCAAAAAGACCTGCTCACCCCACCTGCCGGCACCATTACCGAAGGCGGTTTGAGAATGAACATCAACGTAGGGATACTTTATATTGAAAGTTGGCTGAGAGGAATAGGAGCGGCTGCTTTGCATAACTTGATGGAAGATGCCGCAACGGCAGAAATTTCGAGAACTCAGGTGTGGCAGTGGATTAAGAACGCTTGCCAATTAGAGGACGGCAGAACTGTGACGTACGACTTGTTTAAGCAAATTTTGCCTAGCGAATTGGAGAACATTAAGGCTTATGTGGGCGAAGCGGCTTATAATCAACCGACCATGGCAAAAGCGATTGCCATGTTTGATTCATTAGTTCAGCAAGGAGATTATAAGGAGTTTCTGACCCTTCCGGCCTATCAGGAAATTGATTAATTGTACACTAACAATTCATAAGAACACTTTCTACTTTATCATCCATACTTAAACACTATTTACTAAACCATCAAACAAGCAAATGGCAACAAAACAAGAAAGAGCAATCGCAATGCGCACTGACTGGGACACCAATCCACGTTGGAAAGGCGTAACCCGTCCTTACACAGCCGAAGAAGTGATTAATATTTCAGGCTCTGTAAAAATTGAATACAGTTTGGCCCGCAATGGTGCCGAGAAACTGTGGAATCGCTTACAGACCGAAAAATGGGTAGCCGGTTTGGGTGCCTTAACCGGAAATCAGGCGGTGCAGGAAGTAACAGCCGGAATGAAAGCTATTTACCTTTCGGGCTGGCAGGTAGCAGCCGATGCCAACTTAGGCAGCGAAATGTATCCCGACCAAAGTTTGTATCCCGCTAACTCCGTACCTGCGGTGGTGAAGCGCATTAACAATGCCTTGATGCGCAGAGATCAAATTGAATATTTGGAGGGTGAGTCAAAAATAGACTGGATGGTGCCCATTGTGGCCGATGCGGAAGCCGGATTTGGTGGAAACCTGAACGCTTTTGAACTGATGAAAGCGATGATTGAAGCCGGTGCTTCAGCGGTGCATTGGGAAGATCAACTTTCTTCTGCTAAAAAGTGTGGTCACTTAGGAGGCAAAGTGCTGGTGCCTACCCAAGAAGGAATCAATAAATTAGTCGCGGCTCGCTTAGCCACGGATGTATGCAATGTGCCTACCTTAGTAATAGCCCGCACCGATGCCGAAGCGGCCAACCTGATTACTTCTGATATTGACCCGCGCGATACCAAATTCATTACCGGTCAGCGGACCCCTGAAGGGTTCTTTTATGTAAAAAA
>CAZQYO010000254.1:0-4455 GCA_964597415.1 uncultured Chitinophaga sp. | reverse complement strand
GCTTTGGCGCTAAGTCTGCTGTTGGCCATAAAAGCTAATGACATTTCACAACATCTGAAATTCAAAATTAGCTGGAAACTGCCGGCAGCTTTCACTTGGATGATGGTGTTTCTGGCCAGCTTTATTCCCTACTTTGCCACCGGAAGTTTAGGACAACACCGCACACTCAATTATGTCTTCTTCTTTTTTCTTCCACTTTACTCCCTTACACTAATTCTCGTAGCAGAACAGTCCGGCTTATCGAACAAGTTGAAGAGTATTCATTCAAAAACAGTACATTATTTTTTGCTTTTCACGGCAGTAGCCGGGCTGTCCTTATCGGGGAATGGAATCAGAATGGCAAAAGATTTTTATCGAGGAAATTTGAGTGCTTACAAGGAAGCATTTCATACAAGAGCGAGAATGATGGGCACCGATCCCAAAGCAGTGACTTCGTTGCCTTTAGTGCCAAGTGTATTTCGTATTGTAGATGCAAAAAGTGATTCAGCCTATTGGGTAAATAATTGTATGGTCAATTACTATAGCCTGCATCGTTCGGAATAATTATTTTACCACTAATTTCCGGATGCTCCTTCTGTCACCAGTAGTTATATTCAGAAAATAAATTCCCTGCCCCCATCGGGACATCGGCAATAGATAACGATCAGTAAACATAGTATGGAATAGTACTCTTCCGCTTATATCGGTCAGGCTCAACTTTACTCTTTCAGAGGTAAATACTTTTAACTCACAAACCGAAGACGCGCTTACCGGATTAGGGAATAACTGAACGGGCAACTCCTCCCGGCTTAACTCCCGCCAACCGGTACTGGTGTCTCCATACAAATGAAGAGCATGTTTAAAGCAAGGGTTTACGCTATCTTCTGAAACCGTATGTGAATAAAACATGGGGAATCCGCCATCCCAGTCCCAGTACATCCACGGCATATTGAAGGAATCAATCTTCGCTCCGAAATATTGAATCCAATTGCAGCGACTTTGCGGATCACCATTTTCACCTACGCCAAACTCCCCCAAAAATACCGGCAGGTGATATGTATTCCGCCAGTTGATAATCGTGTTCCAAGCGTTGTGCAACATTCCATCATACGAAGAAGGGAAACCCGTGTAGCCGGTAGGGAAATACGGAGTTGCCCAGGTAAATCCCTGATGGGTAAATTGATAGGGGTCGTATGAATGCCAAGTGTAAATTAAGTTGGTATCACTATATGGAACCAAGTGAGCAAATGCGGCTCCAGAACTACTGAAATTAGGGCCGATAATAATGGTGTGTGCTGTGGTATGTTGGCGGATAGAATCAATAGCATGACTGAAAACAATATTGAGGCTATCGAGATTAATTCCAAATGCGGGTTCGTTGAGTAATTCAAACATATACCGATTCGGATCCAAATTTCTGTACTTGTAAGATATCACACTCCATAAATGACTAAAGCGATCTATCTTCTGCCTCCAGTTATCGTTATAGATATCCCAAGCATGATGGTTATCAATAATCAGCATCATGTCATAATCTTGCGCCCATTGAATGACAGAATCAATAAGGGCATATACCGCATCAGTAGTATCCACCGCATAGGGAGGAATAGAATCCGTAAGTCTTGCAAAGCAGATAGGTAGTCGCAAAGAGTGCATACCGGCTGCTTTCATCTTTATAATATCCGTTCTGGTAAATCGCGTTGGGCTAGGATTATATACCGGACTCCAGTAGTCTTCGAGCCAATTATTCAAACTCAGCCCGTTAGCCAAGCGATCGCAGCGCTGTTGCGCTACGCTCTGTGACATGATAATTTGAAAGAAACCAAGGACTAAAAGGATGACGAGAAGAAAAGATCTTTTCATTGGAAAAAATATAGTTTACTCAATTTGAATACAACAGAAAGCGGAGATAAAGTACGTGTCCTCCACTGGGGCTGCGGGAATAATCGAGAATGATAGAGCCGAGATCTTTATTTCGAAATTCGAGGTCGCTCAACTTGCTGCCATCGGTGTTCGGCAAGCAGGAAGCATACCAACCTTCGTTCTTTGTAAAAGTAGCCATCAGTCGTTTCTCGAAATTTTTGTACACCGTTTCAAAACTGCTGTCGTAATGGTCGGCCTCTTTTAGCACGGAAACAAAATCGAGTTGGGAATAGATAAATGGGAAACGATAAATCATATTAAACTCCTCTCCCGGAATTTTGACTGTAGTAGAATAGGTGTATTTATAATTCCAGAAATTAGTGGCTTTCCGTTCACCGGTTTGAATGGAGGCTAAAGAAGTTTCCCGCCATGAACGAAACACTTCCATCAGTGCTTTTTTCAGCGCCACATCACCGGCAGAAATTGACGCTTTGCTTTTTACCACTGCATCTACTTTTTCCAAATTTTCGGTAATCAAAGCGGCAGTCAAAGATCTCTCCGGTACAGTATTTACCGGCTCTGCCATTTTAAATACTTCCATCTGCTGTATTTTGCCATAAGAGAGATATTGAACTCTTACTCCTATATGTGAGCTTCTGAAAAGAAAAGTATCATCCACCTTTTGCACCGTACCATTAATTGTATTTTTGATAGCCTCCACATTATCCGTCATGCGAATACCAAAGGGGAGAATGGACGAACAAGTGTAATACTCTACCCCATTATAATGATAACCATAGCCTGAAAAAAGTACCGTATCAATTTTCTGAGAAGAGTTGTCTAAAATAAGGCGAATGCCACCCTCTGGATTTGACAGATTTTCGTTGAGTAACCAATAGTTGCTGAACTGTTGCATCCAAGATGAACTGACACCCTTATCCAACACTTCAATAACGTTATTACCTGTGAACTCCACCTCCTTACCGGTAAAACCATATAACAGCAAAACAACAAGCAAATATCTCATACACATCACTACCGTAGCCGAATATATTTTAACTACGTCAGCAAACAAAACTGATTCTAATCATTTTTGGTTTTTGCCTTGCCGGTCTCGCGTTTTACTTCTTTGTTTAAGTCTGCTTTGGGATCATTTCGTTTAAGATTTTGGTTCCCCAGACTTTGCGCTAGCATAATTTTATCGCGACCGTGTTTTGCTTTCATTTCATCTATCGCTTTATACAACAGTATGTCCTTTTCTCGGTCTTCAAACATGTTAATTTGATACGCGCCTTCATCAAGGTTTGAAAATCTAACACCAATCAAGCGAACCGGATTACCTACTTTATAAAATTCATCAAACAGATACAGTGCTTTTTCTATCAGTAACTTTGAGTTAGAAGTAGGTTTTATGCTGACCTGTTTAGTGTGTGTGGAAAAATCATAATAGCGAATCTTTAGGGTGACACACGCACATATTTTCCTCTCTTCCCGTAATTCAAAAGCTAGCTTTTCACTCAGCGATAGGATCACTTTCTTCAACCAATCCACATCTGTAGTATCCTTGTCAAAGGTTCGCTCACTGCTCATACTTTTCGGATCGTGGTAAGGATGAATTTCAGTAGAAGCGTGCCCGTGTGCCCGGTGCCATAAATCCACACCATGCTTACCCATCATTTGGGCTAATGCAGTGGTAGAAAATTGGCGCAAATCATAAATGGTGTAAATGCCTTTGCTGTTTAGCATTTGCTCCGTTTTCGCACCGCAATGAGGAATTTTGCCTACCGGTTTGGGATCAAGAAATTCTTGCTCCTTACCCAACTCAATCATGTATTGTCCGTTCGGCTTGGCTTCATTAGTCGCCATTTTAGCCAGCATTTTATTCACTGACAATCCGAACGAAACAGGAAGTCCGGTTTCACTTGTAATGGTATTGCGAAGGTCGGTACTCCACTTCCAACAGCCGAAAAATTGTTCCATTCCAGTGAGATCCACATAAAATTCATCAATAGAAGCCTTTTCAAAAAGGGGAGCTTGATCAGCAATAATATCGGTTACTATTTTTGAGTACCTAGTGTAATCTTGAATATGACCGTTCAGATAAATACCTTGCGGACAAAGTTGTTTCGCTTTTTTAAAATTCATAGCGCTGTGGACTCCATACTTACGGGCCTCATAACTGCACGAGGCCACTACTCCGCGATCGCCAGTGCCGCCCACTATCACCGGTTTGCCAATTAATGAGGGATCAAAAAGTCTTTCTACTGAAACAAAAAATGAGTCGAGATCCAGATGAAGAATGTAACACTGCATGACACCGCAAATTACTAAATATTTTTGCCTAAATTAGCGCTCTAAAACAAACATTTTTAGCGTATGGAATTTATTCAAACAAACCTGAAATTTCTTAGAAAACTAAAAACTTGGACACAAAATGATCTGGCAGAAGCCCTCGAAGTTTCTCGCCCGGTAATCGGTTCTTATGAGGAAGGTCGTGCACGCCCCACTTATGAAGTGCTGTTGGAGTTATCTAAAATTTTCAAGTATAAGATTGATGACCTGATTACTCGCGACTTACGACAAACGGAGCGGGTTCCTTTATTTTCCGAAGAG
>CAZQYO010000253.1:290-4462 GCA_964597415.1 uncultured Chitinophaga sp. | reverse complement strand
AGGTTTTGAAAACCCAAGACACTATGCCGGAATAAACGTACACCACCACTATGCTTAGAAAGGCCAATGGAAACCGGAGTGAGGTCTTCTTTACCGATGGACGATTAGCGGCATAGTAAAACACTAACCACACCATTAATGCTATGTTGATGACTAAATCTCCGAGTGACTTGGTTACAACAGAAGAAGCATAGTTCTTGGGATTGAACAAGTCTAATTTGTTCATTTCATCCGGGAAATTCCACCCAATCATCACGCCTCTGATAAGGAACATCGCAAGCAACAGAAAAAGAAATGAGGCGGTAAAGCCATAGTGATTTTTAATATTGCCGGTGAGTTGATGCAGATAAAAGAACAGGAGCAGCAGCACTATTAATTGAGCGATGAGCAGCGGGATGTTCAGGTTATCACCGGAACTTTCGCCCGACACATACAGGCTGAAAAGCATTTCTCCGCCATTGTTATTTACAGAAACGGCTCCTGCAATTTTTTGCTCCGATAACTCTATGTTTTCCGGTACCTTAAATCCCAATGAAAAGCTGTTTTTCAGAAAGCGATTTTCAAAGGGGTAGGCATATTTTACCGGCACCAAGCCCACTACTACTTCCTCTTTGTCCCGATGGCTTGCTTTCAACATTTGATACCATCCGTTTTTTAATTTTTGAAGCGAAGCCCCATCGGGAAGTTGCTTCATTACAGGAGGCGGCACTACATGGTTATCGGTCCAGATAAGCAGCGAGTCGTGCCGATAGTAGTAGAGAAGTACATCTGATTTATTTAAGTCGGAGATAAGTTTGGCGTGAAGATCTCCGGAGGCGAAGGCCGCGAAGAGTTGGGGCTTAGTCACCGCAGACTCAAAGAGAGTTTCACTCTGATTCAGCTTGCTTTGTATCCGATGAGCAATATCACTCACATTGTTATTAGATGGCGGGAATAGCAAAATAATAACCGCTACTGTCAACAGAGCCGGTAATAAATATTTACGGATATATCCCTTCAATAACAACGTATTGCTTTTAGGCAAGTTAATCGGATTGGCGGGGTTTTCAAACAGGTATTGCTAAAGCCCCAGCGCCTTTGCTTCGTTCCATAAAGTATCCATTTCCTCCAGATTCATTTCCTCCAGAGGCTTATGTATAGTGAGTGCTTTCGCCTCAATAAATTTGAACCTGCGGATAAACTTGAGGTTGCTGCGCTCCAATGCCGCTTCAGGATCTACTTTTAAAAAGCGGGAGTAATTCACTAAGGCAAAAAGCAAGTCGCCAAATTCCTCTTCTACTTTCTCCGGCTTGCCGATCGGTATTTCGGCTTTTAATTCTGCGATTTCCTCTTCTACCTTTTTCCAAACATCTTCAATTTTATCCCATTCAAATTTTACCTGTGCGGCCTTGTCCTGAATTCGGGAGGCTTTAATTAATGCAGGCAATGAATCGGGCACTCCGGCAAGCACAGATTTTTTCCCTTGCTTCAGTTTTAATTTTTCCCAATTCTGTTTTACCTCTTCGGCATTTTCCACTTTCACATCCCCATAAATATGCGGATGTCTTGCAATCAGTTTTTCGCAGAGACCGTTAATGACCGAAGCTATATCAAAGTCGCCTTTTTCCTCTCCGATCTTTGCATAGAAAACGATATGCAGCAACAAGTCGCCCAACTCTTCTTTTATTCCATTCATATCCTTTTGCAGTATCGCATCACCTAATTCGTAGGTCTCTTCAATAGTCAGTGGCCGCAACGATTCTAAGGTTTGCTTTTGATCCCAGGGGCACTGTTCCCGCAACTCATTCATGATTTGAAGAATTCGAGCAAAGGCATCTAATTTATCTTGCATAAGGCACTATTTTAAGCGGTCAAATTTGTAGAATAAAATTAAGCGGCTTTAGTTTTTCGCCTTTACAAAAGAGGCGTAGTAAGTTTTGCCTCCCGCTTTGACGGTGAGGTGATATACCCCACTGGAAAAACCGCCTGTTTCAGTATGGGTGTGGTTGCTTCCTTGCGTGACGGCAAAGGTTTGTTTGCTGATTAACTGTCCGGCATCATTATAAATTTCCATTTCCACATTTTCGGCTACTTGTGATTGAAATTCTATTTGTAATTGATTGCTGACCGGGTTGGGATAAATGGAGAAGAGAAACTCGTAGGCAGATTTGCGCGTGACGTTGTTTCCCTTAGAGATAAGCCAATAGTCGGGGTCGAAGAGGAGAGAATCAGCTATGAACGGTAGTGTAAAAACGTATTTCTGACCCGAAGACGAATTATTTAAAATAAGGGTGGTGTCGCGAAAAGCATTCTTTAGTCGAATAGGTACCGGCATTTCAAAATAGGAAACGGAGGGGTCTGATTGCGTCTGCTCAATAGTTACTTGCACCTGATTGCTGAAATCCTGTTGCCAGCTAATTTGGTACGAAGGGAAACCTTTACCGTACACCCAGTCGTCAAAAAACTCTTTTAAATCTTTACCACTGGCAGCTTCTAAATGTAGCCGCAAGTCGGTAGTGGTAGCAAAGGAATAGGCTAAGTTTACATCGTATAGATAGTTTCTCAAAGCGGCAAAAAATATACTGTCGCCCAATTCAAAGCGGAGCATGTGCAGCACCATTGCTCCTTTGCTATAAGTTAATGAATTGCTGAAAACTCTACTTACGCTCGTTGTGTCATCGCACCAAACAGAGCCGTTTGGCTCCTGAACCGCACTGATAATTCTGCTAATCTTAAAAGACTCCCACCATTCGTGCGCCAAATGCTCATAGCAAAGGCCGCTTAGGTAGGTGGCAAATCCTTCATTTAGCCAGATGTCGTGCCAACTGGCACAGGTTACTTTATCGCCAAACCAATGATGGCCTAACTCGTGCGCCATTAACTCAAAGCCAAAGCCGGTAATAAAAGTCATGGTTTGATGTTCCATTCCTCCGCCCCATCCAAATTCAGCTTGTCCATATTTCTCTTTACTGAAAGGATAGGCTCCAAACAGAGAATCATATAATTGTATCATAGGCACAATCCTCGCAGTGCTTTGTTGCGCCTCTGCCAAGTGTTCAGGATACACATAATTCAACACCGGTAAAGTATCTCCATTAAACGGAACATAATCGTAATAAGCAACGTAGTTGGTGACGGCAAAGCACACCAAATAGCTCGCAATAGGGTAGCGATGTTTCCAATGAAAAGTAACTTCGTTGCCATGATGAATTTCTGCTACTAATAAGCCGTTACCGGCTACGCGAAAGCTATCTGGAGTGGTTACTAATAGGTCAATGGAATCAATCTTATCTTGCAGATTTTGCTTACAAGGCCACCAGTCTTTAGCGCCATAAGGTTCTGATAAAGTCCAGATTACAGGAACACTGTCGTGCATGGATTGAATAAATGAACCGAATCCGCTAATGCCGGGAACTCCATGGTACACTACTTCGATTGAATCTGTTTGCTGTGGTGTCAAGGCAGTTGGAAAGGGGATGTGCAGCACTTCGTTGGTATGTAAAAAACTCAAGGTGTCACCATGATAAAGAACACTGTCAACTGTCAGGTCGTCTGTCAAGTCAAATTCTATATATTGAATGTTAGTAGCCGGAATAAAGTAAGTAATTACACTGCCCGATATAGAGTCTTCCCAGGGATTCGCGCGAAGTGCTAAACGCTGATAAATCACATTGGTATTGTTTTCTGCTGCTGCGCGATAATCTTTGTGAAGATGCCGAAAAGATTTGCGTTCAGATTGAACAATCTTGTCGAAATCATTTTGCGCCTGACTAAAAAGTGAAGTCAACAATAAAACGGAAATCAGCGAGCGCTTGAACATATTTCTCAAATATAGCAAAGCTCATAAATCATTGCTCTGCGGTGGGTGCTAATAAAATACAAGGAAGGTACGCGATGAATATTGGCGAGGAAAAACTATCGTTTCCTGAATCTTTATCGCAAATGCAATAGGTTAATATGGCCGTGTATAGTCCTTTGCCGGAAAGTTTAAGCAACCCCATGTTTAGCGGTACAGAATGACTTGAGTTCAGAGGAATTTCAGGGATATATTAAGAATGGTGTTGTTTGCCTTTCTTCTTCACTACGCCTTTATCCTTGCACTCTTTCAAAAGTAGGTGAATAGTTTTTTGCAAACCGGGGTGAACAAGGTCAAACGCGATTTCGTTCAGCGGCTCTAAGGAAAACCGTCTTTC
>CAZQYO010000253.1:0-280 GCA_964597415.1 uncultured Chitinophaga sp. | reverse complement strand
CTCGTCCAATTCAATTATTTCCTTTCCGTAAAGCAGAATGTTAATATCCATTTCGCGCGGCCCCCACTTCTCGGTGGCTGTACGACCCACTTCCAATTCAATCCCTTTTAGTGCTGTCAATAAATTTTGAGGAGACAAGTTGGTGTATAGCTTTACCGCCACATTCAAAAAGTCCAACTGCTCTTTGTTCCCCCATGCTTCCGTTTCATAAATAGAAGATTGAGCGATGATGCTTCCACAACGAAATTCTATCAGGTGGAGGGCATTGTCAACGTTTGCG
>CAZQYO010000252.1:0-4476 GCA_964597415.1 uncultured Chitinophaga sp. | reverse complement strand
GAAATCCAAGAAGGAGACATTATTACAGCCATTGCAGGTAATTCAGTTGGGACAAGAAAACACGCCACAGCACTAGTTACAAAAGAATTTGAAGGAAGTATTTGCACAAATGGTTTTAGAGTTCTTAGAAACTTTAAAATTGACCCTAACTACTTACTATTCTTTTTAAAATCGGAAGTGTTCCTTAAACAAATGTTTATGTATCGAACAGGTGCTGCAATACCAAATGTTTCAGACATAGACTTAGCTAACACTTTAATTAATTTGCCTGACGAAAAAACGATTAAAGAAATCAGTAATAAAATGAGCAAGGCATTTGAACTTCGACAAGAATCGAGAAATCAAATTGAAAGTATAAATTTTGAATTAGTATAGCCAACGCATTTGGTGGCACATTTGTATTTTTTTCAAACACACAAAGCCAAACAAAAAAATCCAAAAGAGCCACCAAGACAACGCACCAAGACACTGCAAACAATGGACAACAGAGCAACGAAAGACAGAACGCCAGCAGGTAACAGCGGTTTGGCAAAATGGCGGGTGACGTGCTTCTATGACGCATTTGTGGTTAAAGAAACAGTTGTGCTTCTAATGAACTTTAGTGCTAAAAATCCGCCACTTCGCCAAGCCGCAAACCGATGGGCGTACTTATCCCATCTTATGGGATAGGAGGCCCTATAAGATGGGCGTACTTATCCCTACTTAATATAGCGATAATAACCGAAACAGAGATGTCTTACTAATTCTAAATACAATGGAAAAACCAAAAGGGCCAAAACCGAAAGACCTCGCACTACTTGATACCGGAAAACTGTTAAGGGAATACTTAAACTTGCACCGCATTCACCAGAGTGCCTTGGCGCGCAAAATGAAGCGAGCTTCCAAGACTATATATTCCTACAAAAAGCGCGGCAGCATACAGAGCAATGTGCTGATGGAGATTTGTGTGGCGTTGAACTATAACTTTTTTTCAGATATAGCCATCCTGCTGCCCACCACCATGCCCGCAGCCCCCACCCCAAAGGATAAACGCATAGAGGAATTAGAAAAAGAATTGGCCAGCGTAAGAGCCGAGCGCGATAACCTGCAAAAGGTAATTGCTATTTTAGGTGAGAAATAAAAACAAATTACCCTATGAGAGCCAACCCTCTGTGATGGCTGTTGGCGCTTTACTGCTGCTGTGTCGCCTTAGAAGAGGTGTTAGGAGGTGATAATAAATTAGAGGAATAAAGGGGCGGAAATAATTGTTTTACGCATTTGAAAGGAGTTTAACTCTGCGCCATACTAAAGCCTAAGTAAACAATTGCTCGTAGTTGGAAACAATACCGGTGCATAGCTTAAAAGCATTGCCACAAAACGATGATCCTAAAAAAGAATAATCAGGATATAAGCCTAAAGCCGCTTTTCTTGATTCCCCCCTCGCAAAATCTGTCGCAGACCACCCTCCAAAGAAACAGGGCACCAAGTCCTCCTGAACCCTTCGGGGTTTCGTTAGTGCCGGTCAGGGTTATGCATCACCTACAAGGAGAAGTTAAAGCCATCCTTACTAATCCCCTCTGTTTCTAAATTTCTTTACAAAAAATAATTCTACATTTTATGCAATTTCTCATACTTTGCGTCCATTGTTAAACTAAAAAACAACTACCATGAAAAGAATGAAAATCACCACACTGGTTTTATTGCTGGCAGCAGTAGGCTGCACCTTTAAAACCGTTTCTGCACAGTCAGATGCAGACAAAGGCAAGGCGAAAAAAGACGCCAAAGAGATTACCAAATTTGCCGCCAACAAAATATTAGGCGACAATGATCTCAGTTTTATTGACATGCTCACGGTGAAAGATGCTGCTGTGAGCCGGGGCAAAGGCGAAGCTAAAACAGAGGTCACTCTAAAAGGCAAAACCTTTAAAGCCGGAGAAAAACTAAGCGAAGCGGATGCGGCCACTATTAACAAAGCCATAGCCGAGTATAACAAAACTCATAAACCCGCTAAGGCAGAGGGAAAATCGCGCGGGGCAGGTGATTGCTACTATTACTGCTACTACGATTACTATGGCAACTACATTTGCTATTGGTACTGCGATTAAAAAAAAAGGGTTCCTAATTACAAGCGCCATCTCTTTACGGGATGGCGTTTGAGTTTTATCCAACTCTTCGCCCCTACCCAACGGGCAATTTTGAAATACCGTCTTTGTTTATATTTGACCATTCATGAGAAAACCACTTGCGGTCTTTTTACTTGTCATTGTTTCCATCTGTCTGTATTCGCAAGGAATGACCGTGAAGCAATACAACTTTACCTCGTTTAGTACCGATAGAAAATTTATCCCCGAAATATTAGAACAGCAATCAACGGCACAAAGCAAGCAACATCCCGAGTATGGCATATTGCCTTACAATGCCCAATGTACTAATTGTGTAGAGTTGGTGGCTAAGCGCACGGTTGACTCCCGCCAGTTTTTTAATCCCTACCAACCCAATCATACTTATTCGCAGAAATCTTTCTTTCCGATGCACTATCGCGAAAGTGAAAAGGATATATGGCGCACGATTGATTTTCGCCTTCGCCCCGATGAGAAAAACAGTGGCGTGTATAAAGCCATACATCAACCCGTGCCCACCATCTGTGACCTCCATCGCAAAACTACTTCGCTGTTTGTAAACGGATTTCAATTTGAATTTAATCATCGGCTCTCGATGTATTTCTTTGACGAGAATGATGCCTATACTAAAACAGAAGAAGGGAATTACGCAGACTACACCATTGGGGAAGAAGGGCTGCATATAAAGAATATCTGGCAAGGGATTGACTTGGAGGAAATTTTTAATGTAGGGGAAGTGGAAGCCAATTATGTGATTAGTGCACCGCTTGATATTCCCATCTCTAAAGGATGGATGGTCATTGAAGATCACTTCACTTTGCCCGAAGGTTATTCTATACATGAAACTAAGCAAGGAGAAACCATAGCCGGGAAATATTACCGAGGCGATTATATAATCCGTAACAAAGAGGGAGAAGACATTATCACTTATGGCAAACCGGTGTATCTCGATGCTAAAGCGTATGGGGAACACGGCCAGTACGAGTTACTGCGAGCCGGAAATGATTATACTTTAAAGATGTTGATACCGGTGGCATGGCTCAAGCGCAAAGGACAAACCTATCCTCTCACCATAGATCCGATAGTACAGGGAGTAAATAAGTTAGGAGACTTTCGCTTAGTAGGGCCTTCGGCCGGAATGGCCTTTACCACGATGGCTTTGGGAAGCTGTGATTATTTTCTCACCGATACGGTGCCGGGGATGAGCCGGCTAACCAATGCTTATGTGGACTTGGAATATCAATTAACCTACGATAATGCCTGCGGCACTCCTCCCCTTCCGCCCCCTTTCTGCACCTTCAGTCAGGTAACGATGGAAGTGCTCTGTGACACCTGCCATACTTCTACCGGGTTATTGGCCTGCAATCCGGCCTTGCCTCCTTATACCGGCACCTGCACCACCGATCCCAATTTAGTTCCCGGAGCGGGGCCATTGCTTATCAATAATTTCACCCCTAATTATATGTCGTGCCTGCCACCGCAGTGTCCCGATTACGTATTGGATTTTACACTTAAAAACAGAGATTCCATCTGTGGAGATGTATGCGGTTTTCTTTGTGCACGCGGCAATATGTGGCGGATGACGATAGAAGCCTGCACCGTAGAGGGCAGCATATCGCAAGACACCTCATTGGTATGTGCCGGAGAGCCGGTCACCTTTACGGCTCACCCGAATTGCGGGGTACCACCCTATCATTACTACTGGACACAAGATGGGGGCAACACCTATGATACCATTTACGGCACTCCCAATTATGTAATCCACCCGCAGGCAAATGTAACAGTGGGCTGCTATGTGGCCGACACCTGTGAAAATCTGGCACAGACAAATGATTTAGATGTCACTGTTATTGCCTCCCCTCCTGCTGATGCCGGTCCGGATCATTATTTATGCGAAGGGGGATCCGTGCAAATTGGCGGAAGCCCCTCCTCTTCGGGCGGTGCCAACCTGCAATGGACAGGAGAAAATGTTACCGTTCAAAGTTGGCTGAGTGGCGGCAATATTTCAAATCCGGTGGCGATGGTTCCTCCGGGCACTATTGATACCTTCTTTTATGTTTTAAGAGCTTCAGACTTTAGCTGCTTTCGCACAGACACCGTACAGATATACTCTTCAGCCAACCCCATCGCCACTATTGACAGCAGCGGTTCTACCAAAGTTTGCGTGAACCAACCTGTTACCCTTTTTGTAGATAGTCCATTTGCCGCTTATCAATGGAATACAGGAAGCACCTCTGCTTCTATCACGGTGACTCAGCCCGGTCAATATTATGCAGTGGTCACTGACCAAAATGGCTGCATAGACACCTCCAACAGCATAACGGTGAGCAACATTACCCCTCCTACGGTACAGGTGTTTCCCGATACGCTGATTTTA
>CAZQYO010000251.1:0-4580 GCA_964597415.1 uncultured Chitinophaga sp. | reverse complement strand
CCGTCAGAATAAGGAATGGCTACCATTCGCACCGTATCTCCTCTGCTGGCGTGAAGGTTCCTTAAGATGGGCATCACTGAATCGCGGATCGCTGTCATCTTTCGCTTGTATAGTTGCTGCACCTCCGAAAAAATCTTTTGGGTAAGTTGATCCAAATTCCCCGACATCAATTCTGTTTCGGTGAGGGCGGTGTCTAATGAGAAAAAGCGAATGGTGTTTAGCTTGAACTGTTCAAAACTCTTTTCATCCTGAGCAATAGCAATTAGCTCTTCGCAGAGATCGTAGAAACTATTATTGATATCTACCGCTAATCTTTCGCCAAACAAAGCGTGCTTGCGCTTGGCATAAATTACCTCCCGCTGGCGGTTCATCACATCGTCATACTCCAATAATCTTTTGCGAATACCAAAATTGTTTTCTTCCACTTTCTTCTGCGCTCTTTCAATACTCTTGGTCATCATGGAATGTTGAATCACTTCGCCTTCTTCATATCCCATTTTATCCATCACCTTCACAATTCTTTCTGAGCCGAACAAGCGCATAAGTTCATCTTCAAGCGAAACGAAGAACTGCGAAGTTCCGGGGTCTCCTTGCCTTCCGGCTCGTCCCCGCAACTGGCGGTCCACTCGTCTTGAGTCGTGGCGCTCAGAACCGATAATAGCCAAGCCACCGGCTTTTTTTACTTCTGGTCCAATTTTAATATCTGTTCCGCGACCGGCCATATTGGTTGCAATAGTCACAGTTCCCGGCTTTCCGGCTTCCGCTACAATTTCCGCTTCGCTTTGATGCTGTTTAGCATTCAGCACATTGTGTTTTATCTTTCGAATGTTAAGCATCCGAGAGAGCAACTCCGATATTTCTACATTGGTAGTACCTACCAGCACCGGACGACCGGCTTTAGTTAGCGTGACCACTTCATCAATAATCGCATTGAATTTCTCCTTGCGGGTTTTGTATATCAGGTCTTGGCGGTCGTCCCGAATGATGGGTTTGTTGGTGGGAATGCTGGAAACTTCCAGTTTGTAGATGTCCCAGAACTCCTGCGCTTCTGTTTCCGCAGTACCGGTCATCCCACACAGTTTGTGATACATCCGAAAGTAGTTCTGCAAAGTAATAGTGGCGAGCGTTTGTGAGGCGGCCTCTACCTTTACATTTTCTTTTGCTTCAATCGCCTGATGCAAGCCATCGCTATAGCGCCTTCCATCCAGAATACGTCCGGTGTTTTCATCCACAATTTTCACCTTACCGTCCATCACTACATAGTCCACATCTTTTTCAAAAAGAGTATAAGCCTTTAGCAACTGTGATACGGAATGGATGCGTTCGCTTTTTTCACTGAAATCGCGCACGAGATCATCTTTGCGCTTTATTTTTTCTTCGGGTGTAAGTGCTGCGGTTTCAATTTCAGCAATCACAGAACCCATGTCGGGGATGATAAAGAAATTTGGGTCTTCTCCGGTGCCGGTAATTAACTCAATTCCTTTGTCGGTTAGTTCAACGCTGTTATTTTTTTCATCTATGGTGAAGTAAAGATTCTTATCCACCAAAGGCATATTTTTCTGTTGTTCACCGAGGTAGTAGTTTTCGGTGCTTTGCATTACATGCTTGATCCCTGTTTCGCTCAAGTATTTTATTAAAGCTCCATTTCCCGGAAGACCTCTGAAAGCGGCATACAGTGCATAGCCGCCATCTCCTTCTTTTTCGCCCCGGTTCCCTTCTTTAATTAATCTTTTAGCATCATTCAGGTATTGCCCGCACACTTTTTTCTGCATCTCTATCAATCGCTGGATACGCGGTTTCAACTCGTAAAACTGCTGCTCATCGGTGCTGTCCACCTGGCCGGAAATGATTAAAGGAGTTCTGGCATCATCTATCAATACAGAGTCCACCTCATCCACCATCGCGTAGTGATGTTTGCGCTGCACCATTTCAGCAGGGTTAGCCACCATGTTATCACGTAGATAATCGAAACCGAATTCGTTGTTGGTGCCGTAAGTTATATCTGCATTGTAAGCCGTTCTCCGCTCTACCGTATGTGGGTGATGCTTATCAATACAATCTACTTTCATTCCCAAAAAATGAAACAAAGCTCCATTCCATTCAGAGTCCCTTCTCGCCAGATAGTCGTTTACTGTTACTATATGCACACCTTCTCCGGCTAATGCGTTGAGGTATGCCGGAAGAGTAGCCACCAAAGTTTTCCCCTCACCGGTAGCCATCTCGGCAATCTTTCCCTGATGGAGTACAATACCGCCTATTAACTGCACATCGTAGTGCACCATATCCCAAGTTACTTCGTTACCCGCAGCTAACCAGTGGTTATGGTAGCGCACGGAATGTTCGCCTCTGATTTCAATATTTGGGAAAGTGACTGCCAATTCACGATCGAGGTCGGTGGTAGTGCAGTCTAAGTATTCATTAGCCGCAAATCGGCTGGCTGTTTCCTTTACTACGGCAAATGCTTCGGGAAGTAATTGCTCCAGAATCTCTTCAATTTTCTGGTCTCTATCTTTGCCCAGTGCATCTGCCTTTTTGTAAAACTCATCTTTAACATGAATGTCCTCCTCCGTTTCCGCTTGGGTTTTAAGGCCTGCAATTTCTGCATCTATTTCACTGAGATAGTCGGCAATTCTCTGTTTGAACTCTGCAGTTTTCCCTCTTAGTTCATCATGGGTCAGTCCCTTCAGTTTTTCATACTCCTGATTTATCTGAGCCACTAAAGGCTGCATCTGTTTGTATTCCCGTGCATCTCTGCTGCCAAAAACGGATGTAACAAGTTTATCAAAAAATCCCATGTGGTAGTTAGTTATTCGTTAATACTTAACCGGATTCTCCGGCTGTTTGTTTTTCAAGGGGTGCTAAAATAAGATAACCCCTTAAAATCTCTTTACTGTAAAGGCTTTTATTACCAATATTCAGGCTAACTATCCGAAGCGGCATAATTGGCAGAATGTTGAGAAGATAGAGCGACTAAAGCCTGTCCGATTTCTACATTCGCACGACAAAAATTCTACACGTATGAAAATTCTATTGCTGGGTTCCGGTGGGCGGGAACACGCTTTTGCATGGAAGATTACTCAAAGTTCTTTATGCACTAAACTGTTTATTGCCCCCGGCAATGCAGGAACCGCGCAATGTGGGGAAAATGTCGCGATGGAGGTGAATGACTTTGAAGCGATAGAAAAATTTGTTCTGGAACATCAGGTGGAGATGGTGATAGTAGGCCCCGAAGACCCCTTAGTAAATGGGATTTATGACTATTTTCTTTCAAAGCCAGCATTGGCCAAAATTGCGGTGATAGGTCCCTCTGCTAAGGGTGCCTTGCTGGAAGGAAGTAAGGCTTTTGCCAAACAATTTATGGTTCGCCACCACATCCCTACTGCGGCTTATGCTGAATTTACTGCCGATAATCTGGAGGATGGATTTGACTTTATAGATGAACAAACTCCTCCCATTGTGCTAAAAGCCGATGGGCTGGCAGCAGGTAAAGGAGTATTGATTTGCCCGAATCATTCCGAAGCAAAACAGGAACTGAGGGAAATGATTGAGCAGAGTAAATTCGGAAAGGCCAGCGACCGCGTTGTGGTAGAACAATTTTTGAAAGGGATAGAGTTCTCGGTGTTTGTATTAACCGATGGGACGACTTACAAAATTCTACCGAGCGCAAAAGACTATAAAAGAATAGGCGAGGGAGATACCGGACTGAACACCGGAGGCATGGGCTGCGTATCACCGGTTCCTTTCGTGACGGAAGAACTGATGAAGAAAGTAGAAGAGCAAGTGATTATCCCCACGGTGGAAGGTTTGAAAGCGGAGCAAATTGTGTATAAGGGATTTATCTATTTTGGATTGATAAAGGTGGAAGATGAAGTTTTTGTGATTGAATACAATTGCCGCATGGGCGATCCTGAAACTGAAATCGTACTGCCGCGGATTAAGTCTGACTTGTTAGCGCATTTAGATGCTCTGGCAAAAGGCAAATTGCAAGAGGAAACGATAGTGATGGAGAACAGAGCCGCTGCTACGGTGATTGTGGCATCGGGTGGTTATCCGGAGAATTACGAAAAAGGGAAGGCAATCAGCGGACTGGAAAATATCTCTGATTCTATGGTATTTCATGCCGGAACTAAACGTGATGGAGAACACATTGTTACCAATGGAGGTCGTGTGCTGGCGGTTTCATCTTTCGGCACTACTATTCGCGATGCCGTAGCTAAATCAAATGCGGCTATAACGAAAATTGATTTTGAGGGAAAGTATTATCGAAGGGATATAGGCTACGAATTTCAATAAACAGAAAAGGCCATCCGAACGGATGGCCTTTTCTTTAGAAGTAATTTGAGTGCTTATTGTATCGAGATATTTTTTGAAGTAACTCCTTCTGCGGATTTAAGTTGCACAGTGTAAATTCCTTTAGGAAGGGTAGTGAGGTTGATATTAGTAGAGTACAGCCCCATAATGTCTAAGTTCTGAGAATATACCAATCTTCCCGTCATGTCAATTACATTTAGAGAGCCGTTCACTCTGCTACCTGTATTTAATGACACCTCAAATGAGCCGTTGCTTGGATTTGGATACAC
>CAZQYO010000250.1:0-4583 GCA_964597415.1 uncultured Chitinophaga sp. | reverse complement strand
ATTTTGGGAATGCAACTGCATTATGCGGACACAGTTTATCTAAATACCAATGAACACGACCGCAGTTTATCTATGTCCGAAACTGCTGAAATTAAATTCGCGCGAGACTTGCAGCATAAGTTTCCATTACACCATTACGAGCGCTCCTCTACTATTATGCATCAACTGCGAATGTCGAAATCAAAAGAGGAAATAGCCTTGCTCAGTAAAGCGATAGATATTACGCACAAAGGATTTATTCGCGCCTTAAAATTTATTAAGCCCGGAGTTTGGGAATTTGAAATTGAGGCAGAACTAACTCATGAATATATGATTCATCGAGCTACCGGCCATGCCTATTCCCCTATCATAGCTACCGGAGAAAATGCCTGCGTATTGCATTACATAACGAATGCTTGCCGATGTAAAGACGGAGAGCTTGTGCTCATGGATTGTGCTGCGGAGTACGCTAATTATAATGCCGACCTTACACGAACTGTTCCTGTAAATGGCAAGTTCACCAAGCGGCAAAAACAAGTATATGATGCAGTGCTGCGGGTGCATCGGGAGGCAAGGGATATGATGAGATCCGGTGTAATACTGAATGAATTAAATGCAGAGGTAGGGAAGCTAATGGAAAGTGAATTAGTGGGATTGAAACTACTGAGCAAAAGTGATATTAAAACGCAAAGCGCATCGAATCCTTTATTTAAAAAGTACTTCCCTCACGGCACTGCTCATTTTTTGGGCTTAGATGTTCATGATGTCGGTAACCGATTCGCCAAACTAAAAGCCGGAGCCGTACTTACCTGCGAGCCGGGTATTTACATTCGCGAAGAGAAACTGGGTATTCGTATCGAAAACAATATCTTGCTTACGAGTGGAAAGCCACAAGATTTAATGGCAAACATTCCCATCGAAACGGAAGAAATTGAAGAAATAATGAACAGTAAGTAAACTCCCTTATCTGCGTGAACTTTTTTCAACTGATTAACCTACCTAATATTCTCACATTAATCAATCTGTTTTTTGGTTGTATGGCGATTGTATTCCTATTTAATTATCGGCTCGATTGGGTGCCTTACTGCATAGTGGCTTCCTTAACAGCCGATTTTTTAGATGGCTTTGCTGCGCGGTTTACAAAAAAATCTACAGAGATAGGTAAGCAATTAGATTCTTTAGCAGATATGGTCAGTTTTGGGGTGGTGCCTGCGGTTATTTTGTTTGAACTCTTATTTCAACTCTACGAATCAGATGCCACTACTTACTCCTTAAAGAGAATGTATCTGTATTCGGCTCCGTCATTTTTAGTAGCCTTGTTTGCCGCCCTCCGATTAGCGAAGTTTAACCTGGATACCCGGCAGTCAGAAGGGTTTATTGGTCTGGCCACCCCTGCCGCCACGCTTTTTATAGCAGGCTTGCTTTTAATTGTACTACACAACCCCTTCGGATTAAATGCCTGGGTGAACCAAAAGATTTTTTTATACGCAGTAACATTGGTCATTTCTTTATTGATGGTAGCCGAAATCCCTATGTTTTCATTTAAGTTCAAATCGTTTGTATGGCGTGGGAATGAAGTTCGCTACTTGTTCATAATTCTTTCCCTTGTTTTATTGGCAGCATTTAAATTTGCCGGCATATCACTTATCATTGTTTTATACATTCTTATTTCCATCGGCCAAAAAATAATTTCCAAATGAATTTTATAGCACAAATAGCCATCATGCCTTTAAAAGAACTTCTTGACCCACAGGGCAAAGCAGTTGAACAAAGTTTACAGAAAATGAGTTTTAAAGAAATAGATGATGTTAGAATAGGAAAGCACATCACCATAAAAATAAACGCCAACTCTAAAGAGATAGCACAGGCTAGAATTGAAGAGGCCTGTAAAAAATTATTAGCCAATCCGATTATGGAAGGCTATCAATACGAACTGAAAGAAGCATAGAAGTCTTACGCTGGCTTTTTTCTTTCCAACGTTTTCAAACAGAAAATTTATCCATTGCTATATATCGTTCCGACACCCATAGGCAATCTTGAAGACATTACCCTTCGGGCTATTCGCTTATTAAAGGAAGTGGATCTGATTTTAGCGGAAGACACCCGGCAAACAAAAAAACTTCTTCACCACTACAACATTGAAACGAAGTTAATTGCCTACCACAAATTTAATGAGCACCGCTCTGTTGAGTCCCTCACTGCGAAATTAAAATCGGGAGTACAGATGGCCTTGGTCAGCGACTGCGGCACTCCGGGAATTTCTGATCCCGGGCAAATTCTTATATCTGCGTGTGTGGCTCAAAATATTCCTTTACAAACTTTACCCGGTGCTACCGCGTTTGTTCCAGCTTTAGTAAACTCAGGGTTCGCCACTAACGAATTTATATTCATAGGGTTTTTACCACACAAAAAGGGACGACAAACCAAATTGAAAGAAATAGCCCTCGAAAAACGAACTATTATACTCTACGAATCTCCTTACCGCGTAAACAAACTTTTAGAAGAGTTGAAAGAGCACTTGAGTCCGGAAAGAAGAATTTCAGTTTCCAGAGAAATCTCTAAAATGTTTGAAGAGACAGTTATAGGAACTGTAGAAGAGTTGATTTTTCATTTCACAAAAAAAGACCCTCGAGGAGAATTTGTGTTCGTGATAAGCGGCTATTCCAATTAACTTTTAACTTCTAATTTCGATTACCTCTTTCCAACTTTTCCTGATCAAATCAATACTCCATTTCAAAATTACCATTGAGCCGACTAAGGCCAAAATAGAATCAATCATTCTGAGATCAAAGAAATGGATAGCCAATAAAGAGGTAATGGCAAACAAACTAAGCACTACATCACTAAATACGTGCAAATATGCAGCGCTTAAATTCATGTCCTTGTCTTCTTCTCTATGAAGGAAATAAGCACTAAGTCCATTCACTAACAATCCGATGACCGCAACAGCAAATGCTTCTTTACTGACGATAACCGAATGTCCCGAAAATTTTTCTATTGAATCATAAATAATATCAGCGGTGATAACTAACATCACCACAGCACCGGCAAAACCGCTGAGAGAAATAATACGGTGTTGCTGTTTGTGACTTATCGCCCCTTTCATCTGCTTAATATAGAAGTACGCCAGCCAAGCCAGCCCGAGTACCAATACATGTGATAACATGTGCCAACCATCCACTATCAACGTCCTTGAATTTGATTGATAGCCAAAATACAACTCCAACAACATGGTAATAAACGAAAGAAGAACTACGAAGCGTGTAGTTCTTTCTTTGCTGTGTATATGATAGTGAGAGTGTTCGTGGTGAGTACCGCGCTCATGTGATTCCATGATCACTCTTTTAATGCAAGTTTCATCTACTAATGACGGTAAACTTCAAAATATAATTTCATGGTAGATGCTCCTCCCTTTGTATCCGTTGCCGTAACCACAGCCGCACATTTCATAGAATCCCTTCCGTACACGGAATCAATTATAAAGGGAATATCCAAAGGAAATTCACCTTGTGCGTTTAAAGTAGTATCCAACTCAAGAAAAGTTCTTCCGGCTCCTTTTATAGAGGCCTGTACACCAGCTAAACCATCCACATCATACGCATTAAAAATGAAGTGCAAGAGTTGTTTGTCTTTGTATTTCTGGTGTGGATTCTGAACCGGACTTGTAATCGTTACTTTAGGAAGTGCATTTGCTGCGTCCTTTTTACACCCTTGTATTAGCACCCCTATTACGGAAAATAAAATGAGAAATATACTTTGCTTCATACCTAATATTTGTCGCAAAATAAAAAAAACCTGTGTAGTACCTACACAGGTTTATGAAACTCAATAAAAATTTTAATGTAAATGCACCATAAAAGGCACGAAAACAGTAGTGGTTTTAGGCACATGATTTTCAGATTGTGCAATCAGTACCATGTCTTGATCTTGAGTAACATTCGGCAAGAACGATGTATCAATACTAAAAGTAGCATAGTCGTGTGTACTCCAAACATGGCTGAAAATAACAGTGCTGTCAGGCAAGGTTCGCACCTCTACCGCCACCTCGTGCAACAAGTGCGTATCATCTGTACCCGAAGCGGTTGCTGTTCCCATAATATGAACGGCTCCATTATTCATAATCATTTGTCCGGAAGTGGGCATCGTGATAGAAATAGTCGGATAGTCAGAAACAGTGCTCTCTTTCTTACAAGAAGAAAAAGTAAAAATGACTAAGGTAGTGGCTAAGATGGCGATTGAGAAATTATTTTTTTTCATTTTGTTTTTGAATTTAGAATTAAATAATGGGGTTGGTTTAAAAATTATAAAATACGCCTCCCGAAACGGAATAACGTTGTTTAAATCCCTTAAAGGCGACCCGGTTGTAAATAACCGGACTACCCGAAAGGGTAATAGCTAATCGCTTGTAATAGATATCCATCGAAATGGGAGCACTAACAAAATCAGAGTAAGAGAGATAAACTTCTTGACCCTTGTTCCTATTCTCAAAAGTGTGTGCATACGTTACACCTGCCGAAGGCATTAATCTCACCTCATTGAGGTCTGCAACGTAAAAGAAGTTGACGCTTCCGTCCACTTTATCTCCGAACTTAAACTGATCGGTA
>CAZQYO010000249.1:0-4587 GCA_964597415.1 uncultured Chitinophaga sp. | reverse complement strand
AATGCAGAAAGTCTTTATTTCGGCAAGAATGACAAGGAAAAATATGTAGGCAACAATAAAGCCATGAGCACTAATCTCTCTCTTTATTTGTCCGATAAAAAGATTAGTCGTATCGTATTTAAAGAAAAGCCGGAAGCGGTGTTTACCCCAATGAAAATGCTGACAACCGATCAACTAAAGCTCAAAGGATTTAACTGGCAGATAGAGCGTCAACCCAAAAGTCGCGAAGAGTTATTAGAGCACCAATAAAAAAGCCCCGCACAGCAGGGCTTCTCTATTTTTATATCTCCGCTTCTTAATACCAAAACAGGAGATCAACGGTATAAACATCGTAACTGGCTTTGTACTTGTTATCGCAGGTTCCGTTTCCAAAATCAACAATTAGCGGAGTAGGGTCTCCGTTGCTGTGGATAGTAACAACACCACTGGTAAGGTAGCGGCAATTTAATTTCCACAATATATCCTTTGAAACAGCATCCCAGGTTTTCCCATTAAATCCAATCCCACTGCTCACGCCTTGTCCGGTGTATTCATCATCAGAGAGGATTGTAGTAGTAGAAAATCCTGCAGTTTGAACGGAACTGCGGGTAGCATTCCATGAACAGGTTTTGCCATCGGGAGTGGTAGCTATGGCATTTGAAATCGTGTCAGCAAAGGTGCGCGAGTTAGCATTAGGACTGGTATTGGCTAAAGCGTAATGACCTTCTAACTTTACACCATTCACATAGTAGTTATCAAAAGAAACATCTACGTGCGCACCGGGATTGTGCAGGTAATCGGTAAACACCGCAGTTAATTTCCCTTTGCGGGTAACTCCGTATTGATCGGTACAACCTACGGAACCAAAATCAACGGTGACAGTTTTGGGGAAGGTGATGAAATCATTGGGGTTAAGCGTAACATTGGCACATAAAGCATCTGTGCCATCAGCACCGTCTGTTTTGCCATTCAAACTGTGTTCAGCGGCTGCATCACTTACTGTTTTGTTTACGTCCTTAAACAGGTTGTCAACGGTAGAATAGGAAGTGCCGGCATCGGAATCAAATGTATTCGCTTTTGGTTTGGTGCAAGCAGTAAATAGTAAACCACTCAGCACTACCATTAGGAAGGAGAAACGAACTTTCTTTTTCATGGGATTGGATTTTGGTTTGTAAATTAAAAAGGAAATTTGATTCATACCAAAGATTGAAAGCAGTTAATTTATTAGCTAACGGAGAGGTCATTTTTTTAGTATGTGCTCAAAAGGGGATGTGGAGAAACAATATGAATCTCAGAAACTATACTTAAGCCGTGCAAACACACTATTAAACTTGACCGGCTTTTGGTGCTTATTGAACAAGAATATTCCCTGTTCGATCAGTGATATATCCCAGTTTTCGCTGATAGAGTAGCTGATGTTGGGCATCAGAAAAAGTAAATCGGGCTGATGGCCGTAAATAACCGAAATAGAGGGACGAAAGAGTAGAGTTGCATTACCTGATAGATTAGCAAAAAAAGACCAGTCAGAAGGCATCAGGTCTTTAGCTAATAAGGTTCCGGAAAACGATTGGCCAATCAACAAGGGATTAGTCACTTTGTGGGGATGGTTATTATACAACACTGCTCCTTGCAAATACACGGTGTTCGGGAATGAATAATCTGCCTCTATGGTTCCGCTGAAAATGCCTGCGTAATTCACTCCACCATCTTTAGGCGCAAACCAAGTGGCCTCGCCACGAAAACCCGCATTCTTGATGTTTCCGGCCCAGCCTACTCCAAGCGCAATGTCGGTGTAATACAAGCCGCCTAATAACTGAAAATCATAATTCCATTTATTGAAACGGACGATGGCTGCGGCTACCGTTTCATTTTTCTTTTTGCCGGGTTTGGCAGCTATTTCCACAGACGACATGCCGGTGGGAAAAAACGCTACTTTGATAGCATCACTGCCGGGTCGTTCTTCATAATCAAAGTCGGCATAATTAGCTGCGTTAAATAGATCGTTGGGATTCCACACTAAGGTTTTGCCCCAGTTAATTCGCTGGCGGCCTATTCTGATTTGCCATTGCTTATAGGTCCAATCAAACCAAAGCCTATCCACCTGCGTGTGCAATACAAAAGCCCGCTTATTCAGAATCAGGTAAGAGAGTTTTACAAGGCCATCATCCACATCAATAGATTTTCCGAAGAAAGGATTGAGCTGAACCAACTGCCCATAGAAAAAACGGTTGCGCACTTCTAAGCCGGCTGTAAACCCATTGGCTATGTAAAATTTAAAGTTGAGCCGATTATGAATAAAGCCATAACCGTACATGGTATCGAGATTAGTGAAGTTCCCTATCCCGAGCATCTTGATATACCCGTTAAACTGCACTACCTCTTTAAATTTCCTTCGTTCCTTTTTCTTTTCCTGCGCACAAAGTGAAAGAGAGAAGGCCAAAAGAATCAGAAGAATAGTAAAGTTTTTGAGCCGATGGTTCATGTATGAGGGGTTTGCTGCACATCGGACACTATATGGCCGTCCTCCAGCGTAATCACCCTGCGTGCTCTTTCAATTACCCGCGAATCGTGAGTAGAAAAAATGAAAGTCATATCTTCCTCTTTATTGAGCCTTGCCATTATATCCAACAAGTTGGCTGTTGATTTAGAATCGAGATTAGCGGTGGGTTCATCGGCCAATACAAATTTTGGGCGCGAGGCCAAAGCTCTTGCTACGGCTACTCTTTGCTGCTGCCCTCCCGATAATTCTGATGGTCGGTTATTGATGCGATCTAATAAACCCACTTCTTTCAGCAGTTCTTCTGTTCGCTTTTCGCGTTCGGCTTTAGGCCGCTTTTGCAACAGCATGACAAAAGATACATTCTCGCGGGCAGTGAGCACCGGGATAAGATTGTACGCCTGAAAGATGAAACCAATATGGTGCAACCTGAAATCAATCAGTTGATTTTCGCTCAACTCGCTGATATCCTTTCCGTCAATCAACACCTTGCCTGATGTAGGATGATCCAGTCCGCCTATAATATTCAACAGAGTGGTTTTGCCGGAGCCGGAAGGTCCAACAATAGCTGCAAACTCTCCCTTATCAATTTTCAGACTTACATCATTTACCGCCTGCACTTTCACAGGACCTTCATCATAAATTTTTGCCAAATGAATAGCTTCGATAATCGCCATAGTGTTTAGATTTTGCGGATAGCCTCTACCGGCCTTAGTTTAATTGCTTTGATAGATGGATAAATAGCGGCTAAAATAGACGTGATAAATACCATCAATAAAATTTCGGCATAAAGCCCTGCGGGCAATGCCGTGCGCACAATGCTGTCCATCCCATAAGAGGACAGCCCTTGACTGAAAGCCGAGAGATCAATACCGTGCTTTCCAAAATACTGAATGGTGCCATACGCTAATAACAAACCGAGCGGCCCGGAAATAAGCGAGAGATAAAATGTCTCCAACATAATCATAAAGAATATGCGGGGCTTGCTCATACCGATTGCCATCAACATCCCCAGTTCGCGAACGCGCTCCAACACTGCCATCAACATAATGTTGACAATGCCGAAAGCAAGAGCAAGTAAAATGATGGTGATGAACAAATACATGGTTTGCTCAAAGGAGCCAATCACAAATTTTAAATCGGGGGCTATCTCTTCCCAGCTTTCCACCTTTAGCTGGGGGAAAGCCGCAGTTAGTTTTTTCATAACAGCGGGCAAGTCCTTGTTGTTATGGAGCAATACCGCTATTTCGTGCGCATCGCCATCTTGCACTCCGAGAAGTTGGTTTAAATCTTCTTTTCGTGTAAACACATTTAGTTCGTCAAAAGTAGAATTGCGGGTTTTGTAAATCCCCGCTATGCGAAAAGCTCCGGCAGTGATGTCTCCACTTTCATCCTGAAAAGTAAGTACCACTTTGCTATGCACTTTCACTTTTAGTTTGTCCGCCAACTTCTGTCCAATAATTACCGGATTGTGCTTGATGGTTTCAAAGTAGTCTCCATCAATCACGTTTTCTTTCATGCCTGTAACGGTATTTTCTGAAACCGGATCTATTCCTTCAATATTGACTCCTATTCCGGTAGTGGCAGAAGAAGCCATTCCATTCACCAATGTGCGGGCACTCACGGCTTTCACCTCTTTTATCTTTTTGATTTCAGATAAAAGACTTTCTGCTTTGGGAATTACGAACTTAATGTTCTTGTCTTTCTTATAGTCGGGCTGATGAAGCTGAATGTGCGATATTTCCTGCTTGATAGCGAGGTTGACATACTGTGAAGTCATCCCCCAACTAAAGGACATGATGAAAGTGCCCGCCCAAATGCCCAGGACAATAGAGGTCATTACAATAAGGCTTCGAACTTTATTGCGCCAGATATTTTTCCAAGAAATCAGACTTAACATATCTCAGCTCTTTAGTGCATCAATGGTTTTTACTTTCCTCAACCGAAACCAGGGGTAAAGCGACAGCAAAAGGGTAATTCCCAACACGATTAGGGCTTGTGTATAAAAGATAGAAACTGCGAGGGAAAAAGGGAACACGGGTTCCATTCCAAAACGCTCGTAAGCAGCGGCCATTTCGCCCGATATGTGAATGGGATTAAAATGAAAGTAA
>CAZQYO010000248.1:0-4591 GCA_964597415.1 uncultured Chitinophaga sp. | reverse complement strand
CTGAATTGCTGCGATATTTTGTGATACCATCCCGCTTCTGTTTTTGCATTTCCCGAAATAATGCTGGATAGCACCCCATACACCGAAATTCCTATTTGATCATTGGCCTTAGTCACTCGCTCGTATTCATTTTTGATGGCATCTTCCAGCACCGATAAAATCGGATTATCGGTGAGGTTAGAAATGGCTTCAGCTATTAGTACGACCGAAGAAAGGTTATCCTGTTCCTGCTCAAGATTTGAAATGTAAGCCGACAGTAATTTACTTCTTTCAGCGGTGTTGAATTTAGAGAGAAACTCTTCCAGCACATCATAGTTAGAACACAGAGATAGGAAATCGCGAAACTGATTATGACTCACCGAATTCATAAAGGCCTCACCGCTTCCGGTAGGCATTTTCAGCATAAAACGGTTGAACAAACCGTTGAAAGTAGAGGCAAATACTTCATCTCGGCCATACAGCATTAAAAAGTATAGTTCGGAAGAATTGAAAGACTCTACAGAATAAAAAGGTTGTGCTGCACCCGAAGCTATTTTATCATTTATTTCCCGCACAAAGCGTAGGCTGTAGTCCCGCATTTCGTGGTCAATACTGTACTTGCCGAGGTAAGATGGCCGAGAAATAATTTTTACCAATGCACTGAATAGCTCAATAGGATTAGCGGAAATGGCGATAGCCTGTTGAGTCGTGATTCGATTATTCATGATGTCATCGAGCAACAGCAAAGGCTTACTTTGGTATCCCAACTTTTCGTTTACCTCCAAAATCTTTTTGACCGTAGCATTATTGCTGTGTTGCAAAATGAGGTTCACCGGGTGCGATGGATTATAGAGATACCGTTTGACAGAAATGGGAGCATTTATGGCGCATTTTTCCAGCAATTTAGTGCAGTAAAATTTCTGCTTAAACATTTCTACCCGCTTAAATAGTTCATCGGGTTCGCGCGATGCGGCATACATCAGAATTTCTTCCCCGTAAGGTTTATCAATAAAATCAGGAATGTTTTGTAACGACTTGAGGATATTCTTTTTCAGGGTCAACTTGGCTTTGACCTCATCCGTCAGCTCAATTTTAATAGGCTCAATTTTTATTTCAGGCGGAGGGATAGGGGCAATATCCGCTTTTTTAATTGTGGAAGTAGTTAACTCAGCACTTACATTCGGGTTTTCAATTTCTAATTCCTTCTTCTCTAACATCGGCAAATCCGTTACCGGCTGTTCTTCCTTTTCTGCCACGGGCAGTAAGGGCTTCTCTACCATAGGAAGTGCTTCTGGCGAAACGTCACTGGTGACGGGCTTAGGTGGGCGCGCCTTCGTAATTTCACTCATGCTTCGGTAACCTTGCTCGTTTACCCCGGTTTCGTCCACCGCACTGAATTGTTTAAACGGGGGCATTACATCCTCCTGCTCATCCATCGTGGTAAGTGCCAGCAAATAGTCCTTTCGTTCATCATCTACCAGCGATAACAGGTTATCTAATGTTTGATTTTTATCGCAGTGTATGATCAGTTCTTTCAGTGCTTCTTTATCTAATGAACTAATTAGTGCATTGTTGATGGGCGTTCCGGCAGTTTGTTTTTTTAGAATTTGCACCAACATTTCAAAAGTGCGCAAAGTCGTTTCTTTATAGCCATACGCGAGCAGCACAAACATTTCTTCGGGGCTGCGATTTTTAAAGATGCTGAAACTGAAGTCAGAGTTCAGCGCATCCTGATTGAACTTGCGCATTAGGTCAATCGCGGTATTATGCATATAGCGATAGGCGGAGTAGTTTACGGCTCCGTTGAGTTTGGTCGCATTATGCACTAAGTATGAAAACATGGCTTCCGTATTGTAACCCAAAGAGTCGGCTGCTTCTATAGAGATATTTTTCTTCACGATATCGTCCAACAAAATATAAGCGCGTGATTTGATTCCGTAGCGATTGTATATCTCGAAACTCTTCCTGACATAAATATCGCTGCTGCCGCGAAGCAAAGAGGTAACCGAATTATCGGTGGAGTAATATCTTTTGGCAGATTCGGGAGCTAATCGCAATGCCTTTTCAAGCAGTTTCCGGGCAAAACTTCGGTCATCATATTCATCCACATAGCGAAAAATATCATCCTCGTTATCTTTCATATAGTCTGTCAAAAAATCTTCGGCAATGGCATCGTTGGCAATTAGGCGTGTAGCTTTAATAGAGAAGGATTCGTATCTCTTTAGATTTTCTAAAAGCGAACCCTGTTGATCCCATTGAATCAGTATCGGGTAATAACTCAACACTGCCAGATAAGTGCCATTTTTCAGATAGCTGTCAGAGTAATAGCGGTTGATATTTTTGAGGTAAATCTGAAGACGGTTGAGGTACACATTCCTTTGCTCTTTAGAAACATCAAGTGCGAGAATGTATAAGGAAACACTATCCACCAAGTTCATTAAGCGCATATCCGCACTTTTGTAATCGTTGGCGATTCTTACCTTTTCAAATGAAATACGCTGTAAGGCAGAGTTTTTTTCAATCTCAAAAATATTACTTGAAATTGAGTCCGGCTCCACGACAGCTCCCCATACATTGCCGAAACACAATAACGCAAAAGTAAAAACCCAGATTTTGACAGCTTCCCTCACTCTTTTACAATCGTTTTACCCCTCAATATTACATGCTTACAACTGCATTGAAGGCAGTCGCGTAAAGATTATACGGTTGGAGAGGAAAAAGAGGTTTTATCCGGTAAAGTATTTAACAGAACGCGGTAGGCTGTCCTTTTTTGATTTCAGCCTGCGGAATGCCTCATTTTACCTTCACAAACAGACTTGAAATTGGTAGAAATAAAAAAAATGTGCTGAAAATATGTGGCAGTGCAATAAATTTTTAAGTTTATGGGTCGTTTCTGAGGTCAGTCAGCTATGAATTCCTTTCATAGTAGTACCTAGCGGGGGCGCGGGGGTAAGACGGACTGATGAACGACATAGTCTGGGGCATTAGTTCCAGTGTTTCAGACAAGGCGGAATGGGCAACCATTCCGCTGTTTTTTTGAAGCCCCTTCGGTAGTGTTTTATTTTTTATCGAAACCCAATTTCCCGCTCCAATACTTTTGTTACCATCGGTAGAATTTAGGGAATGTGTATATTGGCGCATTGCGGAAATATGAAATCCCGATACTATTGAATATGCCGGACGTATCTGATTAACTGAAACCACTGTCCCCTTGTCAGCAACCAACTTTAATATCTATGGGTTAAGCAGCGAAGAAGTGCTCGAAGCACGCGCGAAGCATGGCGATAATCGCATTCACTACAAGAAAGAAAGCCGCTTGCTCCATATCGTGAAGAGTTTGATAAAAGAGCCGATGGTATTGCTGTTGCTGGCAGCTTCTGTTATTTATTTTATCACCGGCCATGTCGGAGACGGTATTTTTCTGGCATCGGCTATTGTGTTAGTTTCTGCCATTTCACTTTATCAAGATACCCGTAGTCGCAATGCTTTAGAAAAACTGAAGGAATTTACACGCCCCACCTGCAAGGTCATTCGCAATGGCAAGGAAGAAAATATAAAAACCGAAGAGATTGTCATAGGCGACAAGCTGGTAGTAGAAGAGGGCACTTCCATTGCTGCCGATGGAGTCATTTTACATTCCAATGATTTTTCGGTGAACGAATCTATCCTTACGGGGGAATCGTTAGCGGTATATAAAGACGCTTCTAAAACTGATAATCAGATTTTCAGCGGTACTACGGTAGCCGGTGGTTTGGCTATAGCTGAGGTGATTGCTATTGGTAGCGAAACTCGCTTGGGCAAAATAGGCAGCAGTTTAGAAAGTATTCAGGAAGAAAGCACACCGCTCGAATTACAAATCGGAAACTTTGTCAAGAAGATGGCGTTGGTGGGAGCGGTCGTCTTTTTTATTGTTTGGGGCATTAATTATCTCCGCTCAGGAATGGTGTTGGACAGCTTGCTGAAAGCCCTTACGCTGGCAATGAGTATTCTGCCCGAAGAAATTCCGGTGGCCTTTACCACCTTTATGGCGATGGGTGCTTGGCGACTCATGAAAATGGGAATCGTAGTAAAGCAAATGAAAACGGTGGAAACTCTCGGAAGCGCCACGGTAATCTGCACCGATAAAACCGGCACCATTACTGAAAACCGAATGCGCTTAGCAAAACTTTATCTACTCTCTAACAATAGCATCAGCGATTTCAATATAAAGGTTACCGATGCCGAAAAGGAATTGATACAACTGGCCATGTGGGCCAGTGAGCCTATCCCTTTTGACACTATGGAAATTGCCCTTCACCAGGCCTATTCCGATACTTCTCCTACGGATAAACGGAAAGAATACCGGATGTTTCACGAGTATCCGCTATCGGGAGTTCCTCCGATGATGACTCATCTTTTCCGCAATAATTCAGGCCAGCGAATCATTGCAGCCAAAGGTTCGCCCGAAGCGATCATGGAGGTATGCGATCTTTCGGAAATTGAGAAACAACATATCGAACACGCTATCCATCAAATAGCCGCTGAAGGATACCGGGTATTGGCAGTAGCAGAATCAAGTTTTGAGGGAGAGGATTTTCCTGACACACAACAACAATTTCGATTTCAGTTTAAA
>CAZQYO010000247.1:1157-4626 GCA_964597415.1 uncultured Chitinophaga sp. | reverse complement strand
GCTTGACCGTTAGAATAGCCATAACAAGAAGTGCTGACCTGTGTAATGGAGTCTATAACAATTCCATTGGCCGGTTGATTCAGCGTAAATGAAGCGGTGGCGGTGCAAGCATTGGCATCCGTTACCGTCACTATATAATTACCTGCCGGTAGATTCACTGCGTTAGGTTGATTCAACCCGTTATTTTGGCTCCATGAATACGAATACGATGGCGTGCCGCCTTTTGGTGAAACGATGATGAATCCATCATTGCCGTTAAAACATCTGATGTCTTTTGTTTGTGCCGGATTAAATGCCAGCGCAGAAGGTTCGCTCAAATTGAAACTGCCGGTAACACTGCAATTATTGGCATCCGTTATTGTAACCGTGTAAGACCCTGCAGTTAGGTTTGAAACCGTATCGTTATTCGGAAGTCCGTTACTCCAGTTAAAATTGAAGGCTCCCGTTCCTCCCGATGGGTTCACTATAATATTTCCGTTATTGCCTCCGTTACAGCTTATGTTTTTAACCGATGAGGTAAACGTGACCGCAGTAGGTTGAGTTAAAGTAATGGTATCTCTACCGATACACCCCTGCCCATCGGTAACGGTAGTATAATAAGTGCCCGGTCCCAAGTTCATGGCTGAATCCACATTGCCGGTAGCGGCATTGGCACTCCACTGAAAGCCATAAGGGCCCGTTCCTGTTGGGATAAGCAAAATTTTTCCATTATTGGCACCATTGCAAGTAATGTTGGTTGTTTGGTGGGTCACCCCCAGAGCTCCAATAATCACCTTAACGGTATCATATACCGTGCAAGGACCTCCGCTCATGGCTACTACATAAGTGGTTGGCCCCACCGGATTTACGGAAATGCTCTGTGTACTTCCAACTGAAGCATTGGAAGGAATTATTTTCCATTGGTAAGAGAAACTTTGACCCGGTAAAGGCGAGCCGGAGGGGGTAGCCGTTAATTGAACCTGCTGCCCGTTGCAAAATGATAAGTCGGGACCGGCATTTACCTTCACGGAGGTGTCAATACTTACGGTCACAAAGCTACTTCCGGGGCATCCTCCCTGCGTCACACTTACCTGATAGATTTGTGTCGTCATCGGATTGGCAGTAGGGTTTTTGATGGCCGGATTAGACACTGCATTTGCTCCTGTAGAAGGAGTCCATGCAATTACATAATTCGGATAATTGGGTTGGCACAATCTCATCCGTAGTTTGGGACGTTGGTTGGAAGAAACAATGCTGCCGTTCACCCCGCATTGGTCGGTGTTGGCTCTGGAGTATATCACTGTATTATTCACCGTATTATACACCATCATGTTGTTGAAGTTGCTTAAGGTGCTAGGGTTGTAAAAGCATATTTCCACCACTAAGTTTGACACTCCATCCCAGTCGTAAAGAGAATCAAGGTTATGGTTGTTCCATCCTGAAATAGGAGTGTAAAGTTTCGGCCCGTAAACTAATTTCATCCCGGTTTCCCAAGTGGATAAAGTAGTTTTTGCGGGAGAAACACACTTCAAACTAATTCTAAAGTTTTCAAGGGTGGCATTGCTGTTAAATGTTCCCACTTCCCACGCTAAGGCTTTAATAGTCCCCCCTCCGTTATAAATAGCATTTATTTCGGCAGCGGTATAAATCAACTGCATTCTCGTGCTTTTGTAATAATTTCCGTAGATAGTCACATTGGTAGTGGGGCTGCCAGTTTGCACTGTATATCCCGATCCTATGGAATCTTGCCGGTCTAAGCCGCCACAACCCGCATAATTCACTCCGCAACCCTGGGGTTGTGAAGTAAAGTCCAATTGCACCTGCTGACCGGGACAAATAACACTCGGATTCACCGAAGCCAACACCGGAGGGCCTACGCCTGAAACCGTAATGATGACACTATCCTGCAACGTACATCCATTCGCACTGGATACAGAGAGGGTGTAAGTGGTGGTTTGCAAAGGGGTAACGGTAGCATTTGCCTGAGTAGATTGCCCCGGGCTGATGTAAGTGGCAGGGGACCACTGATAAGTATAGGGAGCACCTCCGTTGGTGATGGCCGGTTGCATCAAAATGCTTTGATTGGCACAGATAGTTTGATTAGGTCCGGCATCTACCGTAAAGTTAGGGTTACTTACATGAATGGTCAAGGTATCGCGTCCTATACAAGATCCTACGTGGGCTGTCATCAAATAAGTGGTAGTGGTAGCCGGAGTGGCAATGGTAATTTGGCTGTTGGGGCTGGCCAACCCGGTAGTGGGTAACCAGTTATAAGTCACCCCACCTAAACCGGTAAGTGTAGCAGACTCCCCTGCGCAAATAAAATATCTGGAGGCAGTAGCGTCTGCCAAAATAGAATCCTGAATAATGATGGAGGCGCTGTCGTATGGTTGATTGTTACAAGGGCTGAGTAAATAAAGTTTTACGGTTTCATTGCCCTCATTTAATCCATCGCTAACGGGAATAATGTTTACATAAGCAGCAGTATCTCCGGCATTAATGGTAACAGAATTGGGGATAGTCGCATAATCTACTCCATTGGTAGCGGTGCCGCTCACTGTATAATTAATGGTATAATTGGATTGTAGAGGAGGGTTAATCACAAACTTAAATTGCCCATCTACGCAACCTTCTACCGCATTCTGAAAGCCCGACCCGTAAACGGTCTCTGACTGGACAGTAACATGGGTAGAAGAAATGGAGTTGGCTTGTAAAAAGACCCCCGAATCAAATGCTTGATCATCCACATCTGCAATGGCCAATTTAAGATGATAAGTCTGGCAGGGCACCACCGGTATTTTTGCGGTAAGCACTCTGGTAAAGCCGTCAAAGACAATAGTAGTGCCGGAAGAGTTATCTACATACAGTGAGGAATAGGCTAAAGACTCTCCGGGCAAATTGCAAAATCCCGTAGCAAAAAGTCCGGGAGTTCCGGGGTTGATAGAATTGATGGAAACCGGAAGGTTAGTGTTGGGAACTAATGCAATATTTTTATTGGTGTAATTGCCTCCCGAAGGATTTTGCCCGCTTACAAAAAAGCCAAAAACATCCGACCAAGTGGAACATACATACTCCGGGTACTCTTCCGAGGCGAAAACATAGCGAAACTGTAGGGTATCTCCCAAGGGGACTACATCAAACTCTAAAGTGCACCTGTCGTAAGTCGGAAAATTGGAGATGGCATCGAGGTTCGCATCATTTGTATTATTTCCCGAAATGCTGGAGAAAATGGTAGAGTTAGTGTCCACCATTGTTACATCTCCGGTCATCAGTATTACACCACTGCTAATCCCCAGATTGGTAGAGTTCCCATTACTGAATGTGCCCGCTCCATTATAAATACCTTGCGCACAATTAACTACTGCATTAGAAATGGTCACCCCACTGCCCGCCAGCAGGTTGGCCATTTGAGTGGCGTTTGTGCTCGAAGTTATTGCTAACTGAGCAGAAACCGAACCCACACTCATCAAGGAAAAGAAAAGAACTGCTG
>CAZQYO010000247.1:0-1147 GCA_964597415.1 uncultured Chitinophaga sp. | reverse complement strand
TACCGGTTAATAATCAGGTTGAATAATGTTCCCTTTTGGGGTGTGTGAAAATAGGTGAATTTCAGTAGAAAATCGCTGCTGATGTTACTGTATATAGATGGGAGAAACCGCGTGACTGTTGCATTTAAACTATCCGGCTATTCAACAAACAATAAGAAAAGATGACCAAATAAATTAAACATATTCAGAACTCCTTTTCAATTGTTCTAAACTTAGCAAGTTGTTTTGCAACGCATACACCACCAAGCCAATACTGGTTCTTGCATTTGTTTTGTCGAGCATCTGACCTCTTATTTTTTCAATAGCCTTTTGACCGATAAACAACTTTTCGGCAATGTCTGCGCTGGTATATTCCCTGCAAATCATTTCCAGAATCAGTAATTCGCGCTCATCAAAAATGGCAGAAGTTCTATTAAATACGGGATTGAGTTTCCCCTCTTTCAATAAATCTTTAATGGTTTTTAAATGCAGATTCTCACTCAGATAAAAATTGTTTTGTTGAATGCTTTTAATAGCAGTAACAATTTCTTCTTCACTGGCATCTTTCGATACAATTCCTACCGCTCCGGCATCAAACGCTTTGCGCACATGCCACTCTTCTACAAAGGTGGAAATCACTAAGGCCTTTACCGGTTTGTTCTTCCTTTTCAAAATCTCCAATACCTCGTATCCATCTAATACAGGCATTTGCAAATCGAGTAGAATCACTTGTGGCTGATGCTGCTCTACGAGTTGGAGGGCCTCTGCCCCATCTTTGGCTAATCCGGCAATTTCAATTTCAGGATAGGCCTCTAACATATACCTAAGCCCCGTCCTAAATGCCTTGTGATCATCTGCTATGATAATTTTTACAGGCTGCATGTTTTACTCTTTATGTGTCCTTAAAGAAGGTATGAATATAGTGCTTTTATGGAGGGAATTGCGAAAATGGTAGAATTCGCCCACTTTTCAATAGTAGTACCCCTACCAATTTTTAGGGTGCTTACTACTCATTAATAGCTCTGCCCCTATTGTTTGAGAGATGCCAAGAATTGATTTTTGGCGCGTCAAGGCACTCCGTTGCAAATGATGCCTTAGCGTGAATAATAAAGGCAAAAATTTGATAGAAGCGAGAGGGTAGTAAATGGAAACTGGAACTTCTTTATTA
>CAZQYO010000246.1:0-4632 GCA_964597415.1 uncultured Chitinophaga sp. | reverse complement strand
ATGGCGGCAACGGGAGTAATAAAAGTATAGAGAGCAAATTTCGCTTGGCAATCGTAATTCAGTAAAGCGGCAGTTACTTCGGCAGAGGTGATGCAGATACTCTGATCATCTTTATCCTGCATAAAAAGTAAAACTTTGCTCGCTCCCATCTGAGCGTGAAGAATGTTCTCATAAATGCGCGCCAATGCTGTAATGGGCATATTGTTGTTTACCGCTCTGGTAATTTCAAGTAGCGAATCAATTTGCCTTTGCTTCACCCCGAGTAAACTTTCAATTTGACTCAAGCGTTTTTTGAAGAAATCTAATTCGGAAAATTGTTGCATGGACATGTGACTAAGTTAATTGTCAGTTTTTAAATTACAATAATCGTTGCAGTAAATATACTAACACGTATCAATCCAATTGCCCTTTCACATCCAACGCATCGCGTAGGCCGTTGCCCACCAAGTTAAATGCCAGCACTAACAGCATTATTGCCAATCCGGGGAAAAGTGCAAGGTATGCCTTGTTAGTATCAATAAAATCTTTGTATTCATTCAGCATACTCCCCCAACTGGGAGCCGGTGGTTGAATGCCCAAACCAATGTAGCTCAAACCACTTTCTACTAAAATGGCATTGGCAAAATTGGCACAGGCCACTACAATAATTGGTCCCATGATGTTGGGCAGTATATGCCGGAAAATAATACGAGCGTTATTAAATCCGAGGCTCTTTGCCGCACTTACATATTCTAATTCGCGGATGCTGAGAAACTGACCGCGTACAATACGGGCCGTTTCTACCCACATGGTAATACCTACCGCCACAAAAATCAAAGTGAGTTTATCGTCAAAGAAATTCTCAGCCCCCACATACAGCCCCATAGCCAGCAATAATGTAGGGATGCTCCAAAAAACATTGATGAGCCACATAATGCTTTCGTCTATCCATCCCGGAAAGTAACCGGCTAATGCTCCAAGAATAATCCCTATAAACAAGGCGATAAAAACAGATACTAAGCCCACGGAGAGTGATACGCGCACTCCAATAATTAATCGAGAAAGGATATCGCGCCCAAACTTATCGGTACCCAGAATAAACTTTCGCTTTGCTATCAAATGGGCTTTGATGTATGTAGGAGCATTGGCTATTTCTCCTTTCAATGTTCCGTGAAGAATATCGGTGAATGCCAGTGTTCTTTCTTCGGGGCGAAAGGATTTTCCCCGGTACTCGCTGTATGTCATCGAATCTTTACCGAGGTGATAATTTAGAATAGGGATAGGCTCATAGCCTTTATCGAAACCGTTTTCTAATCCTTTTAAAATACCGGTGGGTTCAAAATTTTCTTTCGGCTTGCGAAAAATGAGAATAGAAAATCCGGGGGGGTGAGTTTCTAATTGCAAGATTTGCTCATTACTCATTGGTGAGTTATCGGGAGCTATGGCATAAGCCAGTAGTGCCAATACCACTGCTACCACTATCACCCCTAAACCAAACATAGCACTCTTATTGCGCTGGAGTCGCCTCCATGCTTTTTGATTCAGTGAAGTGGATTTGATTTCTCTTTGAGGCATGAATTTTTGAAAACAAAAAACTGTAAGAAGTGTGGTAGTGTCTGCTTATTTGATGAGCCGGTCTTTCCAACGATATTTCCCCGTCAAACTTAGCACTCCTATTACCACCACATACACCACATGCAATACATCTATCAGGGGGAAAAGTAACAATAAAATTATTTTGCGGAAGAAGATGGTCACCGGGATGTTGAACAGAAAATCGCTCCCAAGTTTCGCACTGCCTATTACCGCTATCGGCAGCCAACTCCACTCTTCCGGTTGCAGTACCGCTATGGCAGCTACAATAATGAACAGATTGAAGAAATAAGCAAATACCAAAATCAATGTGATCCGCCAGTCGCTAAAGCGAGATGACTTGGAGACCCACCGAACCCGTTGAGCAACAAAATCGCTGAAACTACTTTCCGGTTTTGTAAACACGCAGGCCTCGAAATTTTTCACGAAGCCGATACTGCCCGGATGCACCGCATTAATTTTGTGCATCAGAAACACATCATCTCCGGTGGGTATATCATTGTTTCCTTTAAATCCCTCCACCTCGTAAAAGACTGCTTTGCTATACATTAAATTAGCACCATTGCACATGGTAGGCAATCCATTTTTAATAGTGGCTCCGGTAATCCCCACCAAGTTCATTACATCTAACTGCTGAAAAATTTCGACCGGCCAGCGACAGGGTTTCATCATCACCGGGCCGGTAATTAGTTTAAACGAGTTTTGCGTGTAGTAATTTACCATTGAGCGCAGCCAATTCTCTCCGGTGTGGCAGTCGCCATCGGTGGTAATAATCAGTTCGCCTTTGGCATTTTTTACTCCGAGAGTAATCGCTTTTTTCTTATTAGGTACGTATTCCCCGGGAGCACCTAAGTAATTTTGCAAATCCAGCACCAGCAGGTTTCTTTCATTTATTTCTTTTGCGAAGCGGATGGTAGGATCAGTGCTGTAATCATCTACTACAATTACTTCAAAACGATCTTTTGGGTAATCCTGCCGGAAAATACTTTCTAAGCAGGTTTTTATATTCTCACTTTCGTTGCGAGTGGGGATAATAATCGTTACAAAAGGGAGGGACCCCTCAGGCGGTTTTAATGTCCCGACAGCACTCTTTTTCAGCCTCAGCCAGCCGATAAAAAAGTAAAGCATCATCAAGAAATAGAGAGCCGATAAACCTACAGAAATAAAGAATAGAGGACTGAAATTCATCGGAAATAAAAAGCGAATATGCAAACGGATGCGCATTCAGCAGAACTTAAATACTAACACTATCCCCATAAATTCATTCGAGATTATCTATCCATCTGAAGTCGCATTTATCCTCATTTTTTATCTTCGCACGACTTTTTACGGCTCATTCCCGAATGGTCACATTTCCGGATTCTCAAATTTTCTGAATGCCACGCGACACTTCCATCCAACACACCCTTATCATCGGCTCCGGCCCTATTATTATTGGACAAGCCTGTGAGTTTGACTACTCCGGCTCTCAGGCTTCCCGCTCCCTTCGCGAAGAAGGGGTTGAGGTCACGCTGTTGAACAGCAATCCTGCTACCATTATGACCGACCCGGTAGTGGCCGACTATGTGTATCTGATGCCTATCAACATTGATAGCATCATCAAAATATTGGAAGAGCAAAACGAAAGGGGGCATGTGATTGATTCCGTATTGCCTACTATGGGCGGGCAAACTGCGCTAAACCTTTGTATGGAGGCTTACGAACTCGGACTTTGGGAAAAGTACAATGTGAAAGTACTCGGAGCCGATTTCAAGGCAATAGAAACGACTGAAAACCGCGAAGCCTTCCGCCAGTTTATGTTGCAGTTGGGCATTCAGGTGGCTCCGTCTTACATGGCCAATTCTTTTTTAGAAGGGAAAGAAGCGGCACAAAAAATAGGCTTTCCTTTGGTTATTCGTCCCAGCTATACTTTAGGCGGAACGGGTGGATCTTTTGTACACACCAAAGAAGAGTTTGACGAAAAACTACAGCGCGGTCTTTCGGCCTCCCCCACACACGAAGTGCTCATAGAAAAGGCAGTGTTCGGGTGGAAGGAGTTCGAGTTGGAAGTGATGCGCGATGTGCTGGATAACTTCGTAGTGATTTGCACCGTTGAAAATTTAGACCCAATGGGAGTTCACACCGGTGATTCTATTACCGTAGCTCCGGCCATGACCTTGAGTGATACCGCCTATCAGCGCATGCGCGAGTATGCCAAGCTCATGATTAAGGAAATAGGAACCTTTGCCGGTGGGTGCAATGTGCAATTTGCCATTGACCCGGTGACGGAGGATATCATTTCGGTAGAAATGAATCCGAGAGTGTCGCGCTCTTCTGCCCTCGCTTCTAAAGCGACCGGCTATCCCATTGCAAAAATTGCTGCAAAATTAGCGATCGGTTTTACGCTCGATGAACTGAACAACCAGATCACCAAAACCACTTCTGCTTTTTTTGAACCGGCATTAGATTATGTGATTGTAAAAATTCCGCGTTGGAACTTCGACAAGTTTGCCGGATGCGATGAGACCCTCGGTTTGCAAATGAAAGCAGTGGGAGAAGTAATGGGCATAGGCCGAAGTTTTCAGGAAGCATTACAAAAAGCTTGTCAGAGTTTAGAGAACAACCGCATTGGCTTAGGGGCTGACGGCAAACAATGGGTGAGTACCGATGATATGTTGCAGGGAATAAAAAACCCTTCATGGGATCGCATCTTCCGGCTGTATGATGCTTTAAAGCTCGGAGTGCCGGTAAAAACTATTCAGGAAATTACGCGGATTGATCCGTGGTTTTTGAGCCAGATTGTAGAGTTGGTGGACACTGAAAAGAAAATGCGCAAGTTGCAATTGCGACAGATTGACCAAGCACTGATGCAAGAGTTGAAAGAGAAAGGTTACAGCGACCTGCAAATTGCTTGGATGACCCAAAGCACCGAAGATGAGGTGTACAATTACCGCACTCAAGAACTCAACATCCGCAGGATATATAAATTAGTAGATACCTGTGCGGCTGAGTTTGAAGCGAAAACTCATTGACGCGGAGGAGTTGCCGGACATTCTCGCCAAGGCGTTTTACATCGCGACC
>CAZQYO010000245.1:0-4683 GCA_964597415.1 uncultured Chitinophaga sp. | reverse complement strand
ATTGCCAGTTGTTCACTAAGCGTTTGCTGCTGTCGGTAAAGGTAACGCTTTGGTTAACACAGATGATTGGCCGGTTGGCTGTGAAGTTGGCTGTGGGGGGACAGGGGAGGATGACGTTTCTGCTACTAGAATAAGCTGAATCTAAACTGAAATTGGAAGCGTACACGTAGAATAAAAAAATGCCCGTATCGGGATAGCAATAATACACTGTATCACCAAACAGTGTATCGTTTTTGTTTATACCATAGAATACCCAATGAAACCCAATATCTCTGAACTCTGGACAATCTGCATTTGTAATCCAAAAATATTGACAATCTCCAGCACAAAGGGTATCGTAAGATCCCAGATATATATCGTAATCTGTTGCTCCATAGATAAACCCATCACAGACTGACTGCCCGTAATTCTTCATTGAGAAAACCGAAAGAAGTATAACTAAAACTATTACCTTATTGTTTCCTCTCATGGTATTGGAAAAAGAGGCTGTCTCAAAAGGTTTTTTTATTCGGGTACCGATACCAATCTGAATAAAAAAACGAATTCTCAATTCTAAAGCAATTCGTTTTTACTTGTGAGACAGCCTCAGTAATTTTTAGCAGGTTACTCAATAATTATTTTCTTCACTTGTCTTATTCCATCATTCAATTCAATCAAATAGATCCCCTTTTCTAAACCGGAAACATCTAATTTCATTTGCCCCAAGCCGGTTGGCTGCGCAGGCACGTTTACCTGTTTCCCCTCTAAGCTGTATAACTTAACTGTGGGGGCAATATCAGGCTGGTACGGCCAGGCAACGTTCAATTCGCTTGCAGCAGGATTGGGATAAGCTGTAAAAGAAGCCCCGCCCGAGGGTTCTCCAATTCCCGTTACATCCTCCCCGCCACCGTTTTTGCAACCGCCTGTATTATCCACAAAGTAACCGCCTGCTACTGACGAGCCGCAAGAGTTACCGGTAACAAAGTACACAAAATACTTATAGCCTGATGAGTTGGTATAAAAATACCCCAGCGGTGAAGACCAGTCGTTCAGGTTTAAACATGAAATATCGCTGGTGTTATTTAAGGTTTGATTGCCGGTACTCACTACTGTTTTGATATAATTACCAAATCTCGGTATATCTAAAGATAAAATCAAGGAGAACAACCCTAAAAATTAGGTAGGGTTGCTACTATCCGAAGCCGTTTTTGAAAGGATTTTGTAACAGTACCTGATAAAGCATTGCAGTGGGTTGTAGGGTTACAGGAAAAGTGCCCGATAACATTCTAACAGTAACACTATAGCCGATAACTTTACGCGGGATGCGCCAGAGTGGACTCAGATTTTTCCGGTCTGTTGTTTTATCAGCACCAACACCTGTTGAACAGGCACTATCCGAAAAGCGGCCGTTAGAATAATGCAGGCAGTACCGGCTAACAACAAATTAACGAACCAAGGGGCATCTATTTGACTGAACAGAAAAACAGATCCCATACTTAGCACACAAAAAGCACACATCCTAAAAATATCCTTTGTATCAAAATGCAAACGAAATGTTTTCCGAGCCACCGCAATATGCGCCACCGCAGTAATCAACTGGGTAAGTAAGGTAGCTATGGTTGCGCCTAAAGCTCCTTTTGCTGGTATCAGGAAAATGTTCAATCCTACATTAATAGCAACGCCCGTAATGGCAATTATATTCAACGCTTTCATATTTCCCTTAGCTGTTAATAGAGTACCGAAAACATAAACTGTGCTCATAGGAATAAAATTCAGCATTAACCAGCCAAATATAGTCCACCAGTATTCTGTGGCACTGTGATAAAGCAGTTGAATAATTTCCTGCCGGAAAAAGTAGCATATCAATCCAATCATTACGCTTCCGGAAAACATCAATTCGGAACTGAATTTTACCAATGCGTTGATGTTTTCATTTCTACGAATCATTCCGGCAAACAAGGGCAGCAGCAAAGTGGCAAAAAGATAGCCGAACATATTCACCGCATCTAACAGCCGAAAAGACGCGGCATAGATACCTGCCTCTTGCGCTCCATTGGGCAACATCCGCTCAATCATTACTCCGTCAATGCGGTAGTAAATTCCCATCAAAAGTGCGAGAAGGGCAAACGGCATAGATTTGAGCAAAATCATACGGGTGTATTTCCCCTTCCATATTTTTAGAGCAATCACCGTCTTGCCTGCAATAATGAAAAAAGCCACCAATGCAGTGAGTAACAAAGCCGCGGTTTGCGCATAGATGAACCAGAGAATAGTGAACGAATCTTTAAACAATGGTGCATACATCAGCACCGTACAAAAAATGATAGTGAGCAACCGATCGAGAACGGAAATGAATGAATCTACTTTAAATAGCTGAAGGGCTGCGATATTGGATCGGAAGTAGAGAATAGCAGAGAGAAGGATTTGATTGATGGCTAGCGCAAACAGCATAAATAACTGTTGTTCATTAAAACCGGCAGCCAGAGCAGAAAGAAAAGTGATGACTAAGTATAGGACACTTAACGCCATTTTTATCATCATCAGATTGGTCAAGTACTCGCCCAACCTTTTGTTGTTTCTCGAAATAGCGCGGTTATTAAAATTATTGATGCCGAAATCAAGCAGTATGCTGAACAAGAAGGAATAATTGAAAACGGCAAAGTAGGTGCCGTAAAGTTCAGGACCTACGCGGTTTTGCACCACTCGGTCTATACCGAAAATCCAGTACGGCTTGACCAGCAGATTAGCGGTAAGCAGAAAAATTAAGTTGGCAGCAAACTTCCTGCGCATGGATTATAAAGCAGTTTGAAAAGAGATAGAAAATTCACCGGGCATAATGCGCAAGTATTCCAACGCATAAATGTAATATTATTGCCACAAGGAAAATCACTTGCCGCAGAGAACTAAAATAGCCGTGAATACGCGCTTTCTGATTAAAAATAAATTAGAAGGCATCGGCTTGTTTACTTATGAATCGCTGAAGCGAATAGTAGAGGCGCATCCCGAAGTAGATTTCTATTTTCTGTTTGACCGGCCTTACGATGCCGAATTTGTTTTTGGCAAAAATGTGAAGCCGGTAGTTTTATTTCCACCCGCCCGGCATCCGTTTTTGTGGTATTGGTGGTTTGAGTTTTCGGTTGGCCGATGGCTTCATCGCAACCGACCCGACCTCTTTCTTTCTACCGATGGCTATGCTTGCTTAAGAACCAATGTTCCGCAAGTGTTGGTGATGCACGATATCGCTTTTGAACATTTCAGAGAGCATCTCTCTTTTATCACTTATCGCTATTATAAACATTACATGCCTTTGTTTGCGCACAAGGCGGCAAGGCTGGCTACCGTATCTGATTTTTCAAAAAAGGATATAATAAACCACTACGGGATTGCTGCCGACAAAATAGAGGTGGTGTATAACGGAGCTAAGGAAGTTTATGTGCCGGTAAGCGATGTGGTTCGGCAACAGGTGCGCCATAAATATAGCTTCGGCAAAAACTATTTCATCTATGTAGGTTCCGTGCATCCGCGCAAGAATATTCGGAACTTGCTATTGGCGTTTGAAAAATTTAAGCGACAAACCGGCAGCGATTTCAAATTGTTGCTGGTGGGGCGCATGGCTTGGGATTATAAGGATGTAGAAGCGGCACTACGCGCAATGGAGTATAGAGAAGATGTGATTTTTACCGGTCACGTACCTCCGGGAGAATTGGGGCAAATAACCGCTTCTGCATTTGCGATGATGTATGTTTCGCTTTTCGAAGGTTTCGGCATTCCAATTATTGAAGCGATGAGTTGTGAAGTACCGGTGATTACTTCTAACACTACCTCTATGCCCGAAGCAGCCGGAGATGGTGCCTTGTTAGTGTCGCCCACTTCTGTAGATGAAATTGCAGAGGCGATGAAAAGGATAGTGAATGAACCGGAGTTGAGGAAGTTGCTGATTGAAAACGGGCGAACTCAAATAAAGAAATTCAGTTGGGCACTCACCGCTGACAAACTATGGGACTGCTGCGAAAGAGCGATGCAAAAAACTTAAAGTTCAAAAAGGCAAATTATCCCATAGATAAAAGAAAGCCCTTCGGAAAAACCGAAGGGCTTTTTAAAGGTATTGGTTGGAGCTAAATGATCCCCACCAATTATTAGAGGTATTACTCTTTCACTATTCGTTTTACCGTTCCGTTCACCGTTAAAAAATACATGCCTGCTGCTAAATCAGCCACATTGAGTGCATACGAATTGGTGAAGTCCATCTTTTCATTTTTAATGATCCGCCCGTTTATATCTGCCAGTTTAATTTCAAGACTACCGGCAGGTTGGTTCAACCGGATATTGATTTCGCCAGATGTTGGGTTGGGGTATAAGCTAAATTCGGTAGCTGCTATTTCTTCAATACCGGTACTGGGGTCGTTGTAAAACTTAGCCGTTAAAGAGCCATAAACCGATGCGTTACCCGAGCCGCCTGTTTCTACATAATTCTGCGCTACGGCATAATATGTATGCGTTCCCGCTGCTACCGTATATGACCGCGTGTGGGAAAAACAACTGCTATTCACCGCCACACTTGGTGCTTCAATGCCTACACTACCTGAATTAATATGCCAGTTTCGGTCATCGCTGGCGGCAAGAATAATCCGGTCACCCACATCTGACACGCAATCGCCATCAAAGGTCACCAGCACTTTACCCGCAGCGGGGGCAGTTATAGTA
>CAZQYO010000244.1:0-4686 GCA_964597415.1 uncultured Chitinophaga sp. | reverse complement strand
AAAGTAGGCTACTTCCAATTCCAGAAAACAATACAAAACTAACCGGATGAAACGATCGAACTGTATTTTTCTTTGCCCCAACACTAATAGCCACCCCTTTTAAATTCACCATTAAAGTCTTTATAAAAACGCTGATTGATTATGTCCGACATCGAAAATTCAAACCCCGAAATCTTTGACAGCAAGAGCTACCTGAACATGGAGTTGCTCCGTTTTACTACTGCCGGAAGTGTAGATGACGGCAAGTCAACTTTGATTGGAAGATTGTTGTACGACAGCAAATCCATCTTTGAAGATCAGATGGAGAATATTGAAGCGACCAGCACCCGCAGGGGAGAAAGTACCGTAAATTTGGCTTTGCTCACAGATGGGCTAAAAGCCGAGCGCGAACAGGGAATTACTATTGATGTGGCTTACCGGTATTTCTCCACTCCCAAACGTAAATTTATTATTGCCGATACTCCGGGGCATATTCAATACACCCGGAACATGGTCACCGGTGCCAGCACGGCTAACCTCGCCATTATTCTGGTGGATGCTCGTTTGGGTGTGGTGGAGCAAACCCGCAGACATTCCATTATTGCATCGCTGCTCGGCATTCCGCACATTGCACTTTGCATCAATAAAATGGATTTGGTGGATTATGATGAAGCGGTTTACAATAAAATTGTGGCCGATTATCGCGAGTTTGCTACCCGTCTTAAAACAAAGGATATTCACTTTATTCCCATCTCTGCTTTGGTAGGCGATAATGTAGTGAACCGTTCTAACAAAATGCCCTGGTACCAAGGGGTAACACTTTTGTATTTGTTAGAGAACGTCCATATTTCGGGAGACATAAATCATATTGACCTGCGCTATCCGGTACAGTATGTGATTCGTCCCTACTCCGATGATTTTCATGATTACCGAGGCTATGCGGGACGAATTGCCAGCGGAGTTATTCGCCCCGGTGATAAGGTTGTGGTACTTCCCTCCGGCTTTACTACAAAAGTGAAATCAGTAGAATTAGATGGACAAGCTTTTGAGCAAGCATTTGCTCCGCTTTCGGTCACGGTATTGCTCGAAGACGATATTGATATTTCACGGGGAGATATGCTTGTGAGAGAGGGAAATTTACCTCGACAGTCGCAGGATATTGAGGCGATGGTTTGTTGGATGGGCGAGAAACCTTTGCAGCTAAACGGTAAATATGCGCTGAAACATACTTCAAAAGATGCCCGCGCGGTGATCAAAGAAATCAGGTACAAATTAGACATCAACACCCTGCACCGGCTCACCGAAAATGTAAGCATCGGGATGAATGACATAGGACGCATTACACTGCGCACTACCGCCCCGCTGCTGTTTGATTCATACACTAAAAATCGCGACACCGGCAGTTTTATCTTAATTGATGAAGCGACCAATGTGACCATTGCTGCTTGTATGATTATTGATTAGGCTGCTGAGGAGATTACTGAGCAGCGGCTTCCGCCATTCTTTTCTCTAACTTTTTTACCGAAGTTCCTTGCTTCTCTGGTATTTGATCCATGGCGTATTCACTAAATGCCGTGATGGTGAGCGAAGGATTTACCCCTAAGTTACAAGGCATAATAGAGCCATCGAGCACATACATGTTTGGGTAACCGTGCACTCTGAACAAATCATCTACTACTCCTTCTTCCTTTGTTTTCCCCATGGGGCAGCCGCCCAAGATATGCGCAGTAGAAGCGAGGTTAAACATCACTTCGCTGAACGCATTCATAGGAATACCATTTACCTTTTTAGCATAGCGGTACAATGCCTCCTGCCCAATAGGAATATAAGTGGGCACGCGCTGATTACTGTCGTTCACCATAGTCATGGTGTAGCCAAATAAACCTCTGCGAAGTTTCAGCCTCATCGCATTTTCTAAGGTTTGCATAATGAGCAGAATGATGCCATTGGTAGCCGGGCGAAAGGTGGTAATGAACCGGATGAAATTCTTTGGCTGTGCAAACATCGTCCCTATCATTTTGGCGGTTCGCACTAAGGGAGAACCATCGCCTACCGCCATTACGCCTAAGCGCATCATAGCCCCACTACCATCGGGAAACTTGCACACCTCGATATTCGTGTTTTCGTCCGGTGAAAAAATCCTGGAAATAGCTACTCCGTGGTTCAGCTTGCGATCGGCCAAGCCTACCCCACTCAGCATCTCCGAATTGGTTAGAATATTTTCGCCCAAGCGGTCAGAAAGATTTGTCAGAGTTTTATGCACATGCTTCTGCTTGAGCAGAAGATCCATAGTGCCCAGCACCCCACCGCTTACCACTAATCCTTTGCTGCGGTATATCTTTTTATTTTTTGAAAACCACGAAGTAGAGCACTCAGTATGGATGATATATTCTCCATTGAGATGTTCAATCTTCGTTACTAATGTTTCGGCTGCTACTTTGGCTCCGAACATGTTTTCGGCAAACCACAAATAATTTTTATCGAGAGTATTTTTAGCGTTATACCGGCAACCTACCATGCAAGCCGCACATTCTATACACCCGTTTCGCTTGGGACCCAGCCCTTTAAAGTAAGGATCTGTCTCCACTTCTGTGGGGCCGAAATAAACCCCCACCCCATCTACCGATTTAAACGTGTGGCCATAACCCATTTCTTCGGCTACTTCTTTTAGTACCAAATCTTCGGCATTATCTTTTTCATATTGCGCAGTGCCCAACATAAATTGAGCTTGTTTAAAATACGGAGCCAGTACACTTTTCCAATCCTTAAAATGCGACCACAGCTTGTTGGTATAAAAGTTTTCCTTTGGCAACATGTGCGTGTTTGCATATACTAATGAGCCACCACCTACGCCTACCCCACTTATGACAAACACTTGATTAAAAAACGTCAATTTCTGAAATCCAAAAAATCTCAACAGCGGCATCCATAAATATTTCTTCAGGTTCCAGTCGCTCTCCGGAAAGTCCTTGTCCTTCCATCGCTTGCCCTTTTCTATCACCAATACTTTATACCCCTTTTCAGATAAGCGCATAGCACTTACACTCCCTCCAAAGCCGGAGCCGATAACGATGTAGTCCAATTCCTCTTCCATTTTTCAATGTTGATTGTGTCGTGAATGTAAATATAAATTCAGTTCATAGTCGGTAGTCCATCGCCTTGAAACGATAGGGGTTAGACAATCAGCCAAAAGTGGAAAGCAAAACAGAAGACCACGAATGAACGATTGCCGCCTATGTGCCTTCTTCAAAAATTGTAGTGATACAACAACCCTAAAAAAGGCCTTGCCATTGCGAGATATTTTCCACTAAAAATCAGTAGATCAAATGTTGAAGCCCCTTCCATTTTTACACCCAATAGGTTCTCTCTATGTCAAGCCAGAGCAAGGAGTGGAATCTATCGAACAGAAAGGCAACAGCTATTTGAAACGGATATCTGTTTCGACTGAAATTCACTTAATCACATCTATTCATCCTTTCCTCGTCTTACTTGTCCTCCATGACACCAAACAGAGAAGTCCGGTAATCACAGTGGACAAGGCGAGCAATTCCAACTGGCAAGCATTGAAAGGCTCCTGGCCTAACTCACTAAAAAGATGCAACAGGTTAAAGGCCGTGTAAACTACCGCTAAGCCTAAGTTTATGCGATATACAAAGGCAACCGGCTTAAACATAATTACCAATACAAATACCATAGGCAATAAATGCAGCGCTGTTTTAAGTAGCATCAGCGGGATTCTTTCAATCCCAATCGTGTTCGCTTCGTTGCCAAAGCCGCAAAAATTATCGCTGACGTAATAGTCGTAATGCAGTATCATGCACATAACAAACATCAGCCACAACAAAATAATCTTGGTCTGATCATTCATGAACGGTTTTTTTGAAATGACGAAATACAGTTTCAATAAATCCATTCTCCGGGAACTCTATCTCCTAAAAAGAGAAAAGCCACAGTCCGAAGTATTTTCCTTTATAAGAAAAACAATCAAAGGAGTTTAACCAACTCCTTTGATTGCTAAGGCAAAAAATTTATTCAATCACTAACTTTCTGCGCAGAGAGGAAGCAGCAGTTTGCACATCCGCTATGTACACTCCTTTTGCCAGTTCAGCGGTATTTATTTCAATGCGGGAATCTCCTTCATTCATCTGTCCGTTGAAGACCTGTTTCACTTCTTTACCGGCCATATCGCGCAAAGATATTTTTACTTCAGTGTTTTCATTGAGGCTGATGTTCATCCATGCTTGTTTGTGTGCCGGATTGGGATAAAGAGTAACCTCATTCAAACTACCGGTTACATTTGCTACATCCGATACTACTGCATTGCCGATGTTCACGTCATCTAAGTAAAAGTTGTTTCCCTTTACTGAACTGAACACCTGAATTTTGAACCGAACATTTGACTGTTTCCAACTGGGCTGTAAAGTAAGTTTTACTTGTCGCCAAAAAGCCTGTCCCTGTGTGGGCACAAAGAACCCTTCTGAGTAACCCGCATTCACTACTGCACTGCCGCCCTTTTTGTAAAGAGGCACCCAACTTCCGCCACAATTAGCAGTTGCAGACACTACCAGCGAGTCGGTAAGTGCATTAAAGTTTTGATTCCACGAGGAGAGCGAATAATAAAACGAGAACTGCAAGTCGGCATTTGACAGCGTGGTTAAATCAAAGCCTGGAGTGACCACTTCATCAATATCGTGATCGTTGTGAGAC
>CAZQYO010000243.1:0-4701 GCA_964597415.1 uncultured Chitinophaga sp. | reverse complement strand
TGCGGAACTCGTTTGCTCCGGCTTTGTAGCGTTGGGTTTATTTACCCGCTTGGCGGTGATTCCACTTATTATAAATATGAGCGTAGGGCTTATTCAAGTCCATAACGCAGATTTTTTGGGCGAAGGGCAACTGCCGGCACTTTTCCTCACGGGTTATATCGTTATTCTGTTACTGGGTCCCGGAAAAATTAGTGCAGATAATTTTGTCAAATAATTCCATAGACTATTCTACCGGTACAAAATCGTGCACGTAAGCACTGCTGCTATCCACTGATGGAAGCGGCTTAATATACTTCACCATTTCGTCCGGATGAAAAGAAAGAATAGGTAGGCCGGGGGTGAAAATGTGCATCAGTTGAGAGAGATAGGAAAACTGAAACGGATCAGTAGCTACAGCTATTTTCTTAAAGCCTAATTGCTTAGCTAATCTTCTCCCATACATCGCATTCTGGTTGCTGTGTTCGGCCTTCACTTCTGCAAAGGTATGCTCTGCGGGAATTCCCAATGCTATAGCCATCTCTTGCATAATTTTGCCTTCTATAAAAGGTGTGTGTGCTGCGGCTCCTGAAAAGATGATGTTTTTGGCGATGCCTTTGTCATACAACTCCTTGGCATAGTACAATCGAACGTTGATCAGAATTTTATTTCGTTCAGTACCGTAAGGGTATTCTGCTGTGACATACGGATAACCCGGAACAATAATTGCATCGTAAGGAGCGCGCTTCATGTATCTCTTATCGGCCCGGCTCACTCGTGTTTCTAAAGTGCATGAAGTGATAGTGAATACAATGGCGATGAGTAATGAATATTGGATTGCCTTTTTCATAAATACTGCTGAGTGACGTAAAGATAAGATATATATAGCCATCCTTCCTATGTGTGCTGTAACAGAAAGGCAATGTTTCTTGCATTGTTGCATTTAAGGTTTGATTAAACAAAGTCTGTTCCGTTTTGTTAGGAGAGTGATTGAGGTGCTTAGGCGAACAGGAGTTGAAGTGAGGTGATTTTAATTTTGAATGGAGTACTTTCGCGGTCTCCGTTTAGCAATCAAAAAGGGATTAAACCAGTAGGAATTAAATTTTTATAGAAATGAAGACAATATATTACAAAGCAGATAGCAGAGGCCATGCTAATCATGGGTGGTTAGACACGTATTATTCTTTCAGTTTTGCCAACTACCATCATCCTGAAAGAATGAGTTTTGGCGTTTTGCGGGTATTGAATGATGATACGATTGCCGGAGGAATGGGGTTCAGCAAACATCCGCATAGAGATATGGAAATTATCAGCATCCCATTGAGCGGTGCTTTGAAGCACGGAGATAACATGGGCAATGAAGGTATTATCCGCAAAGGAGAAGTACAGGTAATGAGTGCAGGTACTGGAATCATTCATAGTGAGGCAAATGCCCATCCGCAGGAGCCTGTAAAGCTTTTACAGATATGGATTATTCCAAACAAAATGGGAGTAGAGCCGCGCTATGACCAGATGCTGATTTCAGACAATGCCCGGAAGAATGATTTTCAACAAATCGTATCGCCCAACAAGGAGGATGAAGGAGTTTGGATTCATCAGGATGCTTGGTTTTTTCTGGCAAATTTCCAAAAGGGAATTTCTAAGGAATATAGAATTAAGAAAAGGACTAATGGAGTATTTGTGTTCATTATTGAGGGGAAGGCCAAAATCAACGATCAGATATTAGAAAGGCGCGATGGATTTGGAATATTTGAAGTGGAATCATTTGTGTTAGAGGCATTGGAAAACTCTGAAATCCTATTGATAGATGTGCCTATGGATTTGTCCGAATAGTCCAAACTGTGTTTAATCATCATCACGTGCTGCAAGAGTAGGAATTAGTTATGGACCCCTCCCCTAAAATGAATACTTGCCTCCCACAACTCCGTTAATGCCATAAGAAGGATAATTGTACCAACGTTGGTAGCGCTGGTGAGCAATGTTGTTCAAGTTGCCGAAGAAAGATAGGTGCTTGTTCATGAAATATTCAAGGCTCAAGTTCAAATCGCCTGTTCCTTTTATTACTGCCTCTTGACCACCCGAAAGTTTTGCGTAAGAATTAGTGAATCCATAGAGGTCTATCCCTGCTTTGATTTTATTCTTCCAAACATATTGTGCGCGGAAAGTGACCTGCAAATTCGGTTCTTGCCACGGGTGCAGTTCTTTATTCAACTGATAGAAATTATAGTCCCCCAATATGGATAGTCGCAGCCATTCTTTCGCATTATAACCCGCTTCAAAGTGCACATTATATATTTTGACTTTGGTATCGTAGATAACAATAAACCTGCGCATGTCCAGCGTATCGCTTACAAACAAAGGCAGTTGATTAATGTGGTTTACATGGAAGGCCAGGTTATAAGAGAAATTGACAATAGTGCCTTTTAAGCCTGCTCCGAAATCACCTACTTGCGAATTTTTTATTTCAACAGAGTTGAGGATAAAATTATTGGTTTGTGCAAAGCTGTTCAGGCAGTTTTTATCGTAGCGAAGTTGATATCCGAGATAAGCAATTAAGGCATGCTGATACAATCGCTTTTCGATATAAGCATCAGCCATTAGAAATACTTTTTTCCCGTCCACAGCGAAGCCGATTTTGCCTCGTGCTTCCCAGTCATCATTGTCAAACCCATAACCTGCGCTAAAACGGAAAAGGTTCCGTTGCAATACCAACGAATCATTTTTCAAACGAGAAATATCAAAATTGAAATCAGCCAATACTTCATGGTATTGCTTAAACGTTTTACTCAAGGAGGAGTGACCGCCTACAAACCATTCATTCGCTTTGCCATAAGTTTCTTGGAGATAATTGAACTGAACCGATTGCCGAAAGTTGATGTCGTATTTATTCTTTTGTGCGTTGCCTATATACACCAACGCATCATAATTGCGAAATACTTGCCTTACCTGCTTAGGAGTAAACGAAGTATCGGCAAACATTGTGTCAATACTATAGAAGTGCGTGCGATAATTTCGGAAAGTAAATGCTGCTCCTGTCTCTATCGTTTTCGGGAAATAGCGAAGATAGGCACCTGCCTCGTCATCCACAAAACGCTGATTTTTTATTTTGAATCCACGTGCTGAGAGATGGTTATAAAAAATACCAAACTTGAGATTCTTGCTTTTGTTATCGTTGTAAGCTAATTCCGCCAAAGGAGTTAACTGACTGCCAAAGCCTAACTTTATTAAAGAGGTGTTATACTTCTCTATTTTCTCTTTGCTTAATGCAATGGGCCGAAGTGGATTAGGTTCAAAACTAAAGTCTTTATAATCTTTTGAAGGAACACTGTAACTGAAAGTTGGTTTCTTTTCTTCTACTTCAGGAATATTGGGCTGAATATTTATTTTCTGCGCGTCCTGAATTTTGGCTTCGTATTCTCTCACCACAATCACTTCTTCATTCCCCACACCGCTGCCGGTAGTTTGGGCAATGCATGGAAGCGTTCCCCCCAGCAATATGCCTGTGAGGAATGTAATCGTTAGGAGGGAGCCATATTTCATTTCGCGCTTACTCATCTGTTATTGATTAACGAGTCCGTTTCCATAATCAAACTATCTTGTGCAGCGGGCACCTCTTGTATGATCTTGGTGCGGTTCAGTTCTTCCGTTCTTATTTTTTCTAACTTCTCTTTTGCTTCGTTTAATATGTCTTGATTGCCAGTATAGTTGTTTACAATACTTTCCAGAGTAGCCTTTGCCTGAAATGAATTATTTTGCGCATAGTAGTTATCCGCTATCAGGATAAAGGTTTTTACCACCCAATATTCGTAGCTGGCATATTTAGTCTTTAGTTTAAAGCAGGTATCCATTGAGGCTTTGTATTGCTGTTGTTCGTTAAGAATTTTAGCGACCATGTATTTTGCTTCCACACAGCGTTCACTCACCGGATATTCCGCCACTCGGTTAAAAGCTGCTTCTGAAAATTCTTTATTCCCTAAAGCATAATAGGCTTTTCCCTTTTCGTAGTAAGCCTCTTGAATATCGGCTTCTTTCGCTACACCGGAGTTAATCAACTGATCGGCAAACTCCACCGTTTTTTCGTAATTCTTTAATTGAACCACTGTATGAAACATACCGGTTAATGCGGTGTAAGTATTAGCCTGCGAAGTAGAAGCCACATATAGCATACGGTAGTAGTCAAGGGCTTTGTGGTAGTCTTTCACTTCATAGAAAGCGATGCCCGATCCTTTGAGTAAAGCGTTCTCATAATACTTGTTGAATTTATTTTCGGTGAGTGGTGCAAGATCAGCTAAGGCGGCTACAAAGTCTTTGGCTTTGATGTGACATTCATAATTTTTCCAGAGTGCCATATTTGTAAAATACCCGTTAGGGAATTTGCTGATATAGCTGCTGAAAAGCGCAATAGATTTATTGCAGTCACCTGCTTTATAAGCATTTTCGGCACTTTGGTAGGTGAGCGAATCTTGCTCAGAGGAGCTGATAGTGATATTGGCGGTATTCTTTACAAAGTCGAAGTAATCATCTGCGCGCCCCAGTTCCACATAAATTTCTTTCAGCGCATCTAAGGCTTCTTTTTCCTCTCCTGTTTTCTGAAATCTTCTCACCACTTCTTTATAGTCTTCTATGGCCAAATCTTTCTTGCCGCTGTTGTAATCAATCACCGCTGTTTTGAGATAGCACTTAGGTAGGAAAGCGCTGGAGGGAAACTTATTAATGACATTTTGA
>CAZQYO010000242.1:0-4728 GCA_964597415.1 uncultured Chitinophaga sp. | reverse complement strand
GATTTGATTAGACCGATGGGTGGCTGCTCGCAGAATGAGCCGGAAATAACCACCCGGATATTATCCATCTGTTCGCCATAATCTTCTTGAATCAGGTTCACCACTTCTTCTAAAAGCTCATTGTGCTTTTCTACCGGGATGGTTAACCCTGCCCTTAGAATGTAATAAGTATCTACGGCAGATAATTTCTCCGGATTATTCTGACGGACATTGTAAATGGTTTCTATCAGTTGCCGATTGCGGTTATAGAGAGAAATAGAGTGGTTCAAGTTTTCTGAAGTTAACTTTACTCCATTTAACTGAAATATATCGTGGAGGATAGTCTCCATCAACTCTCGGTAAAAGGTGCCACCAATATGTTTTTCAAAATTCTGTGGATAGTCGAAGTAGCGGGTAAACTTCCCTTTTTTTGCAATCTTAAACATGCCTGAAAGATTGCGGATACAATCACAAATGGAAGGGAACAAAAAGCCATCAAAGTTCTCGAGATTGGTATCGAGTGCCATTTCTACTATTCCGCGCGGCAGGTGGCAGATGTAAGATTGATAATACGCATCTCCCTTAATAATCTGTTTGCGGTCACCGGCTCCCATAATGCCTACCGGTAAACCATTGACTGCATGAATTATTTCGCGCGGAATGTAGATAGGAAGATAACCGACCAACACTCTATCGGCCGATTCCTTCTTCCAGTCTTTTGCGGAAGTAAAATTAAGATCAAAAGCCAGCGACTTACACTCATCAATAATAGTTTCTAATGCAACCGGGGTATCTTTCATAATATATGTAGTGTCGGTTAGTGTTAAATAGAACTCTATGTCCTATAAATTGATTTTACAATTTTCATGATTACAGCCCTGTAGCTTTATGAGGAAACTCAGAACTTTAAGAGCCATTTCGTAGTTTATTTAATGACATCCGTCATGTATTCTTCTGCCTAATTCCATTCCATTAGTACTGGCTAATTTGTAGCGAAACTGGTGCTCAACTGTTTTTTTATGAGTCTTGTGAGTTCACAAATAAATATGTCGTGCATAATACTATCTGGTGGAAGATCGGCACGAATGGGATGTCAGAAAGCTGATTTGCGATTTTCTGACACTGAAAGTTTTTTGCTTCATCTTACCCGAGTGTATCAAATGGCGGGAATAAGGAAGATCACTATAGTGGCGAATCCGGGTATCAAATTAATCTTTCAAAAGGAAGAGCTATGCGATATTACCTGGATAAATAACCCTTTCCCGGAGTATGGGCGTGGGTACTCTTTGCAACTCGGTTTAGCCCAAAACCGTTCAACAGATTTCTGTTTCGTGCAGAATATTGATAATCCGTTTACAACGATTGAGCTTATTCGGCAATTAACGAAAACAAATGCAACAGCCGATTATGCTGTGCCTGTTTTTAATGGCAAAGGCGGACATCCCATTCTTCTTTCTTCAAAAGTTATGGCCTTTCTCCTCAATATAAGAAACGATGATTTTAAATTGAATGAAGTGTTGAAACAATTTAAGAGAGCGGAGGTGACAACTGAAGAGGAACAAGTTCTGGTGAACATTAACACACCGGATGACTACACTAAATTCTTTGTAGAAAATCAGACTAATACCTGCTGATTGTGAAAGATATTTTTGAGACACTAATACAAGCCCGTAAAAGAGATCAAGAGGTAGCTCTTTGCATAGTGGTCAGTACAAAGGGTTCTACTCCGCGCAATGCGGGAGCTAAAATGATAGTATTTGACGATGGCAAAATTTGTGGAACCATAGGAGGCGGTAATTTGGAAAAGAAAGTAATTGCCAACGCCATTGAAGTCTTATCAACGAAAAGTCCTGCCGTATTTAAACATGAGTTATTGCAGCAGCATAATATGTGTTGCGGTGGTACAATGGAAATTTATATTGAACCAATGATGAAGAAAAACAAACTATATATTTTTGGAGCCGGCCACACCGGCTATGCGCTGGCGAAATATGCACTTGATTTTGATTTTGAAGTGGTAGTAATTGATGATCGCAGGGAATGTCTCGATGAAATAAAGACTGAAGGAATACTCAAACTGAATAATGATTACCGCCAAGCATTAAAGGTACTGCCGTTTGATGGAAATACTTTTATCTGCATAATGACATACAGCCATCCCTTCGATCGGGATATTCTTTCTTTTTGTTTAAAGAAACCTCATGCTTACCTCGGTATGATCGGCAGCCAGCGAAAAGTAGAAATGACTAAGAAAATGTTTACAGATGGAATGATTGCTTCTCCGGCAGCACTTGAAGCGGTGGATATGCCAATGGGAATTGCTATTGGCGCAGAATGTCCTGAAGAAATTGCCATCAGCATTTTGGCGAAAATGATTGCAGTAAAAAACAAAATGAGAGTAGTATGAATACACATAAAATAGCGATAGTAACCGGTGCCGCTAAGGGGATTGGGAAAGCTATTTCCACCCGATTGATAAGAGACGGTTTTTTTGTGGTGGCAGTGGATATTGATGAAGTAGTCCTGAGCAAGCGGAAGGCAGATTGTGATAAACCGAAATTTAAATTTATTAAGGCCGACATCTGTAATGAGAAAAATGTTCGAGCTCTTTTTGAAAATATTTCAAATGAATTCAAGCAAATTGATGTAGTAGTAAATAATGCCGGCATTGTTCGCGATAATATGATTTGGAATATGAGTTTGGAAGATTTTGATGCGGTGATCAGTGTAAATCTAAAAGGCACTTGGCTGATGTGCCGAGAAGCGGCAAAGATCATGCGGACACAAAACAGTGGCCGCATCATTAACATTGCTTCGCGGGCATGGCTGGGCAATCGCGGTCAGAGTAACTACTCCGCCTCAAAGGCAGGGGTGATTGCGCTAACTCGTGTTCTCTCTCTAGAATTAGGGAAATATAATGTTAGCGTGAATGCAGTCGCACCGGGATTGATTGATACCCCACTCACTCAGCAATTGAAACGAGAAGTATTGCAAAAATTGATAGAGGCTCAACCCACAAAACAAATTGGCCACCCCAAGGATGTAGCCAATGTAGTAGCCTTTTTAGCCGCAGACGAAACGAAGTTTATTACGGGCCAAACAATTTATGTGGATGGAGGAAAAAGTATTGGCGCAGGAATGTAGCCTGACTTAAATCATAATTTTCAAAATACAATCTGCGCAACTTAGCGCACATCATGAAAGCGTTGCAAAAGATGAAATTATTAGCACCAGCGGGTTCATTTGAATCGCTTAGAGCAGCCATTCAGGCGGGTTGCGATGCCGTTTATTTCGGCATAGAGCAGTTGAATATGCGGTCGCGGTCAAGTATTAATTTTACGATGGATGATTTAAAGCAGATTTCTGAAATAGCAAGAGAAAATCAAATCAGAACCTATATTACGCTCAACACTATTCTTTACGACCACGATCTTTCGTTGATGCGCTCGATTGTGAATGAAGCCAAATCGAATAATATTTCTGCAATTATTGCTTCAGACCATGCGGTGATGAGTTATGCAAAGAAGGTGGGTATGCCGGTGCATATTTCAACTCAGGCAAATATCACTAATATAGAAACGGTTGAGTTTTATTCGGTATTTGCGGATGTAATGGTGCTGGCTCGCGAACTTACCTTGGAGCAAGTGGAAAAAATAGTGAGAGACATTCAACGAAGAGAAATTAAAGGCCCATCCGGTGATTTAGTGCGTATTGAAATTTTTGGTCACGGGGCTTTGTGTATGGCGGTTTCGGGAAAATGTCATTTGAGTTTGCACTCTGATTTTGCCTCAGCTAATCGCGGTGCGTGTATTCAGAATTGCAGAAGAAAATATATCGTCACCGACAAGGAAACCGGAACTGAGCTGGAGATAAATAATGAGTATATTATGTCTGCTAAAGATTTGTGCACCATTGATTTTATAGACAAAATAATGGCAAGCGGAGTTTCAGTTCTGAAAATTGAAGGACGCGGCAGAAGTGAAGATTACGTTTATACCACTACTAAATGTTATCGTGAGGCGATTAATTCTATATCAAACGGGACATATTCCGAAGAAAAAATAGCTGATTGGAAAAGTCAATTGGCCACTGTTTATAATCGCGGCTTTTGGGATGGATATTACCTCGGTAAAAAATTAGGCGAATGGAGCGATGAGTATGGTTCAAAAGCCACAAAGAGGAAAATATACGTTGCCAAAGGGATCAAGTATTTCGACAATATAAATATCGGAGAGTTTTTGGTGGAATCACATCACTTATCGCTTGGTGATGAAATTATGATTAGCGGTCCTACCACAGGAATAATTCAAACGATAGTGAAAGAATTAAGAATAGATAATCAACCGAGTGAAACCGTTAAGCGAGGGGAAGTATTTTCTATGCCGGTAGAAATGAAAGTGAGAGCATCAGATAAAGTGTATAAAATTGTAGATGTGTGATGGTGAGAATTTTCCATCATCGCAGTAAATGTATAGGGTGCAACGCCTGCGTAGAAGCAGATAAAAACAGATGGCGAATGTCGCGCAAAGATGGTAAGTGCACCTTAGTAGGAGGAGTAGAAAAGAAAGGAATTTTTAGATTGGATGTATTAGATGATGAATTTAAAAGCGCTTTGAATGCCGCAAAAAATTGCCCGGTTAAGATTATTCACATTGAAAAAATAAAATAGTATGAGCTACCACATTTCAAAAACAGTTGATTACAATTTCGACAAAGCGATTGAACGCGCCACAGAAGAACTAAAGAAAG
>CAZQYO010000241.1:0-4749 GCA_964597415.1 uncultured Chitinophaga sp. | reverse complement strand
CATGCACGGAGTCTTGTTGCTGGGCGGCAACCGAAAGAGTGATAAAAGTGGCTAATAGTAATATGATAGTCTTCATCAAGAAATGATTATTTACCTCAAACGAGCGCCAAAGGTAATTATTTTGACTAACCAAGATATTTGCCTTCTATAGGCATTCTACGCCCTATACCAAAGGCTTTTGGCGATACCCTCAGTATGGGAGGCGCCTGATAGCGTTTCCACTCATTTGAATTCACAAGTTTTAGCACCCGGTTCACGAGTGTATTCTCAAAGCCCATGGCTGCTAATTCCTTGGGGCCTTGTTTTCTTTCTATATACTGAAACAGAATTTTATCTAACACCTCGTATTCAGGTAGTGAATCAGCATCTTTTTGGTTAGGTCTTAGTTCGGCAGAAGGTGGTTTTGAAATAATATTTTTGGGAATAATTTCCCCATTTCGGTTAATGTAATTCGCTAATTGATACACTTGAGTTTTATACACATCTCCGAGTACTGCCAGACCACCACACATATCGCCATACAATGTGCCATAACCAACTGCCGCCTCACTTTTGTTAGTGGTATTCAGCAATATATAGCCGAACTTATTGCAGAACGCCATTAATAAAACACCCCGCGTGCGCGCCTGCAAATTTTCTTCCGCCACATTAAATGGCAATTCTTTAAAGTAAGGTTGAAGGGTTTCACGGAAAGACTGAAAAGTACTTTCAATAGAAAGGGTTTCGTATGTAGTTTCTAAATTCTTGCAAAGTAGTTTAGCATCAGTAATAGAGTGTTCTGATGAAAAAGTAGAAGGCAATAGTAAAGACATCACGTTCTCCTTTCCCAAAGCCCGGACGGCAAGATACAGAACTATGGCAGAGTCAATCCCTCCGCTTAGACCTAATATGGCTTTCTTGAATCTTAATTTCTCAAAGTAATCGCGAATGCCGGTCACTAACGCATCGTGGATGAGAGCTACTTGACTTGGCGCTACCGATATTTCGGGAGCCGTTGAAAGAGTATCAGTCTCTATCACGCGGATTTCCTCTTCAAAAAATCCCAACTGTTCCACCAGTTTTCCTTTCTCGTTCATTACGATACTTCCACCATCAAATATTAAGTCCGTTTGTGCGCCTGCTTCATTTACATACAACATTGGAAGGCCATACTGTTCTACATTTGCTTTAATTACTCTAAGTCTCTCTGTGTTTTGAAGGTAACTAAATGGAGAAGCGGATAAGTTAATCATCAGATCCGGTTGCTGTAGAATCAGTTCATCCATCGGGCAAATGGAGTATAATGGATTGTCGTTGCCTACATTCCATATATCTTCACAAATGGTAATAGCCAGTTTTTTTCCTTTAAACTCAGCCACTTCAAAAATACTGTTAGGCTCAAAGTATCTGTATTCATCAAACACATCGTAATTGGGCAAGAGTGTTTTGTCGGTGATATGTTTTATGTTGCCTTCAAATAGCAGAAAAGCAGAGTTGTATAAATCTTTCCCTTCCACCATCGGATTTTTTCTTGGGCAACCCACTAATACCCCTATCTGCTGAGTGTGATTTGCAATTTCGAGTAAGGCCGCGTTGCTTTGTTCTATAAAATCGTCAAATTCTAAAAAATCGCGGGGAGGATAACCGCAAATACATAATTCGCTAAACACAATTAATTCAGCCTCCTTCTTTTCAGCTTCTTTAATAGCGGAAATTATTTTTGAAGTATTGGCCGCAAAATTTCCAATATGGTAGTTGAGTTGAGCGAGAGCTATTTTCATTTGATGGATTCCGTTAAAATAACACTCCGACTCGTAAACTCATAAAACGCATCAAATTGGGCTCCTTCTTAGGGTCGTGGTCAAGTATGTTGTTGATAAATCCGTTGTGATAAAATAAACCCACTATGAGCGAAGTTTTATCGTCAAAGCTATATTCAAATCCGGCTCCGGCACCCAAGCGAACATCAATAAAATTGCTGCGAAAACCGCTGATAACATTGGTAACATCATTATCCTTCCGGACTATATTTTCCTTTTCAATTAAATATTTCTCAGAAGTGCCAATCGAATCACTGAAGGTAGCCCGCGCATTAACGGTCAATTGCAAATCAATGCCCACTTGCCCCCAGATATTGAACTTGCCATCTTTAATCTGATTGGTTTTCATTTTCAAATAAGCGGGAATGACCACATAGTGAAAGCCATATTTTTCGTCAATGCTTTTTACTTTTAAGCCCGCAGTATCCAATTCAAAGGCATCGCGCCCGCTGACATTGCAACCGTGAAAAGCACCTGAGAGACCGGTGGACAATCCATAATTTTTTGCAAACCAATATTCCAGCATAAAGCCATAGTCAATACCGAACCTCGGCTTTCCTTTTGCAAGATCATTGCCGGCTGGTTTTGCCCATGCAATTCCCGGTGAAGTATAAAGCCCAATCCGAATGTGATCAGTGAGGCTAAAGCATGGAATTGTCAGAAGTACAAAAAACGTTAGTATAAAAGTTCGTTTCATTTTCTTTCGCATTTTCGCATCATGTTTAAGGAGCTTAGAATTTTTATTGCTGTTGTGGCACTTGCGTTTCTCGCAGGATGCAATGGCTGCAATAAAAACAAAAGTAGAGAAAAACCCGATGTATCGAATATTCACATTGACCTTCATTGGCTCCGTTTTGATAAAGACCTGACTGATTTCGCTAATCATGATTTTTCCGAATGGGAGAATAACATGATGCAGAAGTATGATGGCTTCTATAATTTCTACGTTAGCAACTTTATCATCGGGCCTCGACCTGCGGGAGATACTACTAATATTACGGCAGCGGCTGTCCAAAAATTTCTGGACGATAAATACATCCGAACAATACAGGATTCTATTAACGCCAGATACAAAGACACGAAAGATGTAGAAGCTGCTATGAAGCAGATGTTTCTTTATTTTAAGTACTACTTCCCCGAAATGGAGGTGCCGGATATCATTACCATTAATTCAGCCTACGGAGCAGGGGTTTCTCCGTTCGGGCGAAATCAATTAATTATCGGTCTCGATATGTTTTTAGGACAGGATAATCGCGATTATGACAGTGCCGGTGTGTACGAATATCTACGGCATAAAATGAGCAGAGAATATATCCCCCGATATGTGGCGGAAGCGATGTATGAGGAATACTACGGCAAAGGAGATGTGCGGTCAGATGAAGCCCTCATAGAGGCGATGGTGGATAAAGGGAAGAAAATGTATTTTCTGAGCTATGTTTTCCCCGATGCTCCCGATAGTTTGATTCTGGGATATACTCAACCTCAAACGGAATGGTGTGAAAAAAGTGAATATTCCATTTGGCAGTTTTTTAATGATAAGGACCTGCTGTATAAGGAGAATGCTATGGATAAAACAAGGTATTTGGGAGACGGGCCTACTACTTCGGGCATGCCTCCTGAAGCTCCGGGGACTATCGGTAATTTTATTGGCCTTCAAATTGTTCGAAAATTTATGAAGGAAACCGGGGAGCAGATACCTCTTCATGAATTGATAGTGAAGTACGATGCAAAAACTATCTTTAAGAAATCTAAATACCGACCTTCTAAATCTAACTTCTGAGCTTTAATATTTCATTTCTTAGATAAGCTGGATTTTTATCTTTGAGACAATAAGCTTAATCCAGATAAAATATGAAGCCGGAACATCGAGGACGAGAAGTTTGGTACAGTAAACTTTTCAGAATATTCAATTCTGCCATTTGCTTCTCTATTGCTTACATTGCTATTACGCAATTTTTTTGGATTAGCATGGCGTTAGTAGCCAAGTTATTTAAGTTTGATTCGTTCATCTATTACTACGGAGTTAAGTTCTTATTGAACGACCAGTCTTGGAATCGCACAAATATTACCTTGATTTTTGGGATGGGGCCGGTCTTTTCGCTGATAGCAGGCCTGTTTTGCCTTTTTCTGTTTTATCAGCTAAGGCGAATCCCTTCTTTACTGAATGTGCTTTTACTTTGGGGCTTTATAATTGGAAATAGTGTTTTTTCAATTCAAGGGATATTGGCTTCATTAGGCATTTATAAATATGATTCTGACTTTTATCAAAACTTAGCGGTAGTATTTACCTGGCTTAAAATTCCACCCTTCTTGGTTTATCTGTTGAACATACCATTTGCTTTTGCACTCATTTATTTTGCAGTTAATTCTGCGAAGCCGTTTCTCTCTCTCTCCTACTCTTACGGTAAGGTGAATAAAGATTCCCGAAAACGAAGGTATTTTTTTGAAACAGCTATTGTGCCGTTTCTGTTGGGCGGGCTTATCACCACGGTACTGACTTTCCCTATGAATATTTCTATTCATCTGCTTTACCTGTCAGCTATTGCGGTTCAACTTTTAATCGCTTGGTACATACTATCGCATGTGGAGATATTAAAAGAAGTGCTAAAGCTTAACTCCCTCCAGGTGCTGAATCCATTTTTGGTCTTTTTCCTTGCGCTGGCAATCATCATTGTGCTTGTCACTTGGAAAGGGCTTTATTTTTCATTTAATTAAGCAGCAACTCGTATAGGAAGAGTAGTTTGATTTTTCGGAACTGGGTGAGCCAAGAATAATAAGTGTTGCAATATTGAAATCGTGTAAGAAGAAATTCAATTCACCTCACATAGTGATTTCGCCTCTGCTAAAACAGTCTTTCTGCGATTTGACTTTACCCCTAATTTATCAATGATGGTTGGATCGCTTACTAACTCCTGACAAAGAATCACTTTATCGTCCAGCAATAGTTTCT
>CAZQYO010000240.1:2643-4766 GCA_964597415.1 uncultured Chitinophaga sp. | reverse complement strand
AATGCGTTTAAGCGAAATCATAAAAATGATGGGGAGGAAAAACAGCAGGGCATCAAACAATCCTCCAACAATGAAATTGAAAGTGAAAAAATGTGGAATGCCGCTCTTTAAAAACAGTTGATAAAGCCATTCCCTTTCGGGAAAAACAAAAGGCGGGCGGCCAATTTCGCTGAGCATAGCATTGCTCATAAAACGAATGAACAGCAACAGCAGAGTAAAAGAAAAGACAAACACTGCCTTGAGGCGATACTCTTTAAGAAAATGTTCAGTCGGCATGGTAATCAGTAATCAGTTGTGTATGGATTATTTCCACTTTCCCTTCTTCATTATACCGACAAGTGAGCCGGTACACTTCAAACCTATTGTTGCCAATCATGCGCATATCGCCCATATAGCGAAACAGCCAGGCATATACCCTATTCATTTCTTGCTTTGATAACTCCCCTTGGTCGCTTAATGAAACAGCGCGACTGAGTGGAGAGATAATCAGTTCTTTCTCCAAGTCCCACAGTTTAGTATAATACACTTCCCGTCCATCCATTTTCAGCAGATAAGTTGTATAAGAAGGAGGAGCTTCTTCTTTTAAAGAATACATGCCATAGAGCAAAAAAGGAAATTCTTCGCGTTGATAGCGCACAAACCAAAGAATACCGGCCATATAAAACACAATTACTGCGAACAGAATTTTATCGGTTCGCCACATCCGGTATAGCCAGGTATTTTCTAAAAATTTCATTCTTGCCATTATACCACCATCAAGTTGCAGCCGCGCACCTCTGCATTATCTAAGCGCCCCATTATCTCAAAACTTCCGTCTTCATTCACTCTGCCTGCATCCCCCGTAGCAATGAACGAACAGGAATAAAAATTTGCAAGGTCTATCACATTCACCGCACCGCCCGCACCGAAGGGCTGCACTTGTAGCGGGTCATACAAATCGCGCAGCATCACTTTCATCCACGGAGGCGATTGAAAAATACCGTTCCCCTTGGAATAGGCTTGACTGAGCAGTTCGGTCATTCCGTATTCCGAATGTATCGTTTTCACTTTAAAGGCCCGCGTCAGTTGTTCGTGTACTTCTCTTCGCGTCAGTTCCTCGCGCCTACCCTTCATGCCTCCGGTTTCCATGATTATCAATTCGGTAAATTCCATTGGGTACTGATCAGCAAAATCAAGCAGGGCAAAAGTAACTCCGAGCAGGATCGTTTTCTGTCCCTTTTCTTTCAATGCTTTCAAGCGGCTTTTGAGTTCCTGATATTCCTTTAAGAAAAAACCGCTCTCTGTTTTTTGAGTCAGCCGCATCAGTTCCGTTGCCATGTAAACTAATGAAGAATGATTTCTTTCTAAATAGGAAGGAAGTAAAGAGAGAATAACATAATCGGTAAGAGAGCCATAGCTCCTCTCAAAACTTCGGATAAAACTTTGCCGATATAAATTTTCATCGGCCACATAATGTTTAGAAGGGAAACTTCCGGTAGTGCCACTGCTCTCAAATACGGTTGATGCAAATTTCTCTTCCGCCAATATCATTTGTGATTTAAAGAACTCAATGGGTAAAAAAGGAATGTTGCATAGCTGCTTTACATTTTGAGGATGGCGATGCAGTAGATGACAAAACTGATGATATACCGGTACGTGGTGAAACTGATAATAGAATACTTCCAAAGCGGTTTTTTCAAAATTCGCCTCCTCGGTTTCAAAAATCCGTTTCTTTAAATCATCCACGCGCTCAGAAATTTTACATTCAAAATTGCAATAATTACCACAACTTGCGTTTTCTTCGTTACAGTGAAAAAAACATACCCACTTCTTTTTCTGCTAGCTCTTATCAGCAGTTGTATAAAACCACCTACTTTTCCCATTGAGCCGCATATAGAGTTCAAGTCGGTTTCCTCCAACTATGTATATAGCGGATATACGGACACGCTGATTGTTTCCTTTACCGATGGCGATGGCGATATTGGAGTAAGCCCATCTTCCAACGATAGCTGCGATCTCTGCGCCCTCAAACATGGCGACAGCACCTGCTTTAACCTCAGTGGTTTCAATGTTTTTTTAATTGATAGCCGCGATACCTGCATAAGCACCTATGCCTCGGCAAACATACAGACCGGCAGCAAGTA
>CAZQYO010000240.1:0-2633 GCA_964597415.1 uncultured Chitinophaga sp. | reverse complement strand
GAAATGCTTTGCCGCTCCAATGCCCGGCTGCCCCAAAGACACCGTGGTATATTCTATCCTGATAAAGGATAAAGCCGGCCACAAAAGCAATATTGTGCAAACCACCCCTATTATCGTAGATGGGGAGTGAAAGGATTTTCTACTCTCTGTAAAAACTGCGATTCTTTACCCAGTCGCTGATACCACTGCCGGAATTTTTAGTGGAAGTGCTGTTTTTAGCGGGCTGATTTTCAGCAGAAATAGTAGAGTAAAGGTGTGCAGCTACCAATGCTGCAATTTCCATCTCCTCCGCATTTTCATGTAGCAGATACTCCGGCTTAAAATGGTTAGGCACAAAGTTGGTATCGAACTTTCCCGATACAAAATCAGGATGACGCAACACAAATTTTCCAAACGCTAAGGTGGTCTTTACACCTACAATCTGATACTCATCAATAGCTCGCAACAATCTTTCAATCGCCTCGGTTCGGTCACTGCCATAAGCGATGAGTTTAGCCAGCATAGGGTCGTAGTAGATAGGAATGTCCATGCCCTCTTCATAGCCGTCATCTACTCTGATGCCGGGGCCTTCGGGTTTAGTGTACTGCTGCAAGCAACCGATATCCGGCAAGAGATTATTAGTGGGATCCTCGGCATATACCCGCAACTCAATAGCGTGACCTCGCATTTGCAAATCATCTTGCGTAAAACGTAAAGCCTCGCCCCGGGCAATCTTTATTTGCTCTTTCACTAAGTCAATCCCCGTTATCATTTCAGTAACCGGATGCTCTACCTGCAATCGGGTGTTCATTTCTAAAAAGTAGAAATTCAATTTTTCATCTACCAGAAATTCTACGGTACCGGCTCCTATGTAGGCACAACTTCGCGCTACCTTCACGGCTGCCTCTCCCATGGCTTTGCGTTTTTCTGCATCCAAACAACTACTCGGTGCTTCTTCCAACACTTTCTGATGCCTTCGCTGCACACTACATTCCCGCTCGAACAGATACACTATGTTCCCGTAATTATCGCCCAACACCTGCACCTCGATATGCTTAGGAGAACCCACAAATTTTTCGATAAACACACTGCCATCGCCAAAGGCATTCAGTGCTTCGCTTTGCGCCCGCTGCATCTGTGGTTCCAGTTCTTCGGCAGTTGTCACCACTCGCATACCTTTCCCTCCCCCACCGGCACTGGCCTTTATCAGTATGGGATAGCCGATAGATTCTGCTAAAGACTTCGCTTCCCCTATATCGGACATAGCACCTACACTGCCGGGCACCATCGGAATATCAAATTTCTGGGCAGCCTCCTTAGCCGCTAATTTATTCCCCATTATCTCTATCGCTTCGGGGGTTGGGCCAATAAAAGTGAGACCGGCTTCTTCCACCATCCGTGCAAAGGCGGCATTCTCACTCAGAAAACCATAGCCCGGATGAATGCCATCTACTTCTAACTGCTGCGCTACTGCTACAATTTTCTCCCCTCGCAAATAACTATCATGGCTACTGGCAGGGCCTATGCACACTGCTTCATCGGCATAGCGCACATGCGGGCTGTGCCGGTCGGCTTCGCTGTAAACGGCTACAGTAAGAATCCCCATTTCGCGAGCGCTTTTCATGACCCGGAGTGCTATCTCGCCCCGATTGGCTACTAATATCTTTTTCATAAAAACAAATAAAGCATGACTGGCGAAAATGAGAAATTTATCGGGGATAGAGCCACGTAAAAGAAGGAACCATAGAGAATACACCTGCGCCACAGTAACCCGGCTTCTTCAAAAAGTGTATTGGGCTTGCGAGGTAAAATCCTATCTTCGCCATTCAATTTTTTACACAGGACTATGGCAGACAATTCGATAATATTTTCAATGTTGGGGTTAAGCAAAACTATTCCCCCAAACCGTCAGATACTGAAGGACATTTATCTGAGCTTTTTCTACGGAGCAAAAATTGGCATCATCGGGGCTAACGGCTCCGGTAAATCAACCCTGCTGCGCATTATTGCCGGTATAGACGATAACTATCAGGGTAAAATTGAAAAGAGCAAAGACTACTCTATTGGTCTGCTACAGCAAGAACCGCTGCTGGATGAAGAAAAGACGGTCATTGAAATTGTAAGAGAAGGCAAGCAGGAAATATTTGACATGCTGCACGAATTCAATACGATTAGCGATCAATTTGCCGACCCTGATTTAACCCCGGAGAGAATGGAGAAACTCTTAGAGCGGCAAGGGGCACTTCAAGATAAAATTGATGCCGCAGGGGCTTGGGAAATTGATCAGGTGCTCGACCGAGCTATGGATGCGCTGCAATGCCCCGATCCCGAAGCAAAAATAAAACTGCTCTCGGGAGGCGAAAAGAGAAGAGTGGCTCTTTGCCGCTTACTTTTACAAGAACCGGATGTGCTATTACTCGATGAGCCGACCAACCACCTCGATGCAGAATCTGTGCTTTGGTTAGAGCATCATTTGGCGCAATATAAAGGAACGGTTATCTGCATTACGCACGACCGCTATTTCCTCGACAACGTAGCCGGATGGATCTTGGAATTAGACCGTGGAGAAGGCATTCCGTGGAAAGGAAACTACACTTCGTGGCTAGAGCAAAAGCAAATTAAGATGGAGCAGAAAAAACGGGTAGAAAGCAAAC
>CAZQYO010000239.1:0-4775 GCA_964597415.1 uncultured Chitinophaga sp. | reverse complement strand
GCGATTTTCTTCACGGCCTCACCAATAAAACTTTTGAATTTACCAAAGAGGGAATCAAAGAACATTTGGGCGATATCAACGATTTCCTCGCTAAAAAGCAGGTGGAGGATATGCGGCTGTTGGCTAAAAAAGAAGAGGGGAAGAAGTTGGGTAGCAAAAGTCAGAAAGCGGAATCCAAACCCACTAACAGCGGAAAAGAACGCGACCGGGAAATAAAAAGGGTAAAAACCGAAATTGAAAAATGTGAAAAGCGCATTGAAGAGTTAGAAACTTCCATTCAGTCATTAGACGAAAAGCTGCAACACCCCGAAAAGTTTCAGGAATTGAGCAAGGACCCCGAATTTTTTGCCAATTACGAAAAGTTGAAAAAGCAGTTAGATACAGAAATGCAAAGGTGGGAAGAGTGGAATGAACAGCTAAATGACTGAGCTATCCGCACTGCGTAAACTATATGGAATAGGCACTAAGCAGATGCCACGTTTATTCTCCCACATTCTTTCTGAACCGAATATTGAGATACTCCACCAGCAAGGAAAATAAAATCGAAACGTAAACAAAGGCTTTGTTTACATGCACTTCAAATCCTTCCAAAATCAGCGTTAGCCCAATCATGATTAAAAATGAAAGCGCGAGTATTTGCAGGGTAGGATATTGGTTGATGAAGTCGGAAATATAGCCAGCAAAGAGCATCATAACGATAATGGAAATAACCACGGCTGCCATCATCACAATCACATGCGAAGTAAGCCCCACAGCCGTCAGGATAGAGTCAAAGGAAAATACAATATCAATCAGAACTATCTGTAAAATGATGGACCAAAAAGCGTTGCCGCCTAAAGATGGATGTTGCTCCTCTTTGGCACTTATCTTTCTGTGAATCTCGGTGGTGCTTTTGGCTAAAAGGAAGAATCCTCCAAGAATCAGAATCAAATCTCTGCCCGAAATAGCAACTCCTTCGGCAGGGTTGGCCACCCTTAACCATTCAAAAATGGTTTTCAACGGCAGCACAAATAGCGGGGCGGTAAGTGTGATAATCCATCCGACAAACGCCAGCAAAATAAGGCGCATTACTAAGGCAAAAAGCAAGCCTACGTTGCGGGCGCGCTTCTGCTCGCTCTTAGGCAACTTGCCCGCCACTAACGAAATAAAGATGATGTTATCTACCCCCAACACTATTTCCAGAAAGGTCAGCGTGATTAGGCTGATCCAGGCATCAGGGTGAGCAAATACTGAAAAGCTGAAATCCATTGAGCGCGAAAATAGTTGAATACCGAAAACTGTCAGTATGAAATAAGTGCCCCCCTGTTTTTAAAATGTATTTGGTATTACGGCAATAACCAGCCCCGACAGCTACCATATTTTCATTTGAGTTTCCTTCAATACAAAGCTTTTGCGGTGTAAGGGAGATGGCCCCGACTCAATGACAACTTTTCGGTGGAAAGCAGTGGGGTATCCTTTGTTTTGAAGCCATCCGTACGCAGGATATTTTTCATGGGCTTGTAGCATATACTCATCGCGATAAGTTTTAGCTAATACTGAAGCGGCTGCAATGCTCATATATTTACTGTCCCCCTCTACAATGGTCTGGTGCGGGATATTTCGGTAGGGCTTAAAACGATTGCCATCTACTACTATAAAGCCAAATGATTTCTGGAGTTTTTCTAAAGCTAAGTGCATCGCTAACAGCGAGGCATTCAGAATATTGATTTCGTCTATCTTATTATTATCTACCGAGGCCACCGCATAAGCAGCGGCTTCCTTTTCAATGATTATTCTCAAAGCTTCGCGGTTTTTAGCGCTTAACTTTTTTGAATCGTTCAGCAATTCATTCTTGAAACCCTTAGGCAAAATAACAGCCGCAGCAAACACCGGCCCTGCCAAGCAGCCACGACCCGCCTCATCGCAGCCGGCCTCCACAAATTTTTTCTGATAATGGGTCAAAAGCACCTCCGAATATGGAAATACTTGCGAAGTTTTTTAAAACTACGGTGCAAAATAAAAAGGGCAGCTTTGGAGCTGCCCCTTTATACCACCAAAGTTATAGCGTTATTTTTTTTCTCCGTTTTCAAACACTAAGAGTTCCTGTCCGCCATCTTTGCGCACCATTTTTCCTTGACCATCGCGCTGATTATTGCTCCAGTGGCCGATGTATTGGTCACCATCAGCCCAGGTGAATACGCCCTGCCCATCCATCTTGCCATCGGCAAAGGAGCCTTCATATTTATCTCCATTAGTCCATATAAAAATTCCTTTACCGGTCCGCTTGTTAGCGGTAAATTGTCCGATGTATTGATCGCCATTAGCAAAAGTCATTTTACCAAACCCCTCTTTTTTATCAGCAACAAAGTTTCCGTCATAGATATTTCCGTTGCGGTAGTAGTATTTTCCTTGTCCGTTTTTAATCCCATTCGTAAAGAGACCTTCATAGCGGTCGCCATTAGAATAAAACAAAGTGCCTTTGCCGCTAATGCTACCCAAGAACATTTCTCCCACGTACTTATTACCATTGGCATAAGCGTAGGTGCCCCAACCGTTCATTTCATTGTTCTCAAATTGACCCACATATTTGTCGCCATTAATAAATTCGTAAGAACCTCTGCCGCTGCGGGTATCGTTTTTCCAATCGCCATAATAGGAGGAGCCATCTTTGAACACCGCACGCCCTACGCCATTGCGCATATCGCTTTTCCATTCACCTGAATACATAGAGCCATCAAAATAAGTAGCTCTGCCGAGGCCCTCTTTCTTGCCGTCTTTGTATTCTCCTTCGTACTTTCCATTTACATAAATGGGGCTATTGTCTTGTGCGATAATATCACTAAAGGCAAGGGCAGTAAGAAGAATAGCGAATAAAAGGGACTTCATAATTCCATTTAATAAATCCATGACACCTAGTGGGTGTCGAATCTTTAGTAACATTACGGAGGCGTATGTAAAAAGTTACACCCATGGTTTTACCTCTTGAAAAGTGTCTGCTTCATTACCATAAATGGAAGAACTTAGCGTTTGAATATCACTTGAAATTTCATCGTTGAATCCGATTCGGAAACTCGCTTCGCAAACCGCCATTTACGGTCTCAGCAGTATTGTTGGGCGCTTTTTGAATTACTTATTGGTTCCACTTTACACCTATTCTTTTAAAACGGGGCAATACGGAGTAGTGTCGGAGTTTTATGCTTATTCAGGTTTTTTTGCAGTGTTGTTAGTGTTTGGTTTAGAAACCGGATTTTTTCGTTTTAGCCAGGAAGAAGAGAAAAAGGAAAAGGTGTACTCCACTGCTTTAAGCTTTGTGGTGTTGGCAAATGTGCTCTTTCTATTTTTGATTCTACTGTTTGTAAATCCTCTTGCGGTCCCTCTTCGCTCTCCTCAGCATTACGAATATATTTATTGGTTTGCACTGATACTGGCATTTGACTCTATTTCATCTATTCCCTTTGCGCGACTGCGGGCAGAAAACAAGGCACTGAAATTTGTGACGATTAAATTATTGGAGATAGGCATACTGGTAGCACTCAACATTTTCTTCATTGTGATTTGTCGCGAAGCAGGAGAGAAAGATCCGAATTCATGGTTAGGCTCACTGTATAAACCCGAAATCGGAGTGGGGTATATTTTTATTTCTAACCTCATTGCTTCCTCTATAAAAATGCTTTTGCTTTTCCCGATGTTGCTCGGTATTCGCGGGGGAATAGATAAAGAACTTTTCGGCAAAATGATTCGCTACTCTATGCCGATGGTCATCATTGGTTTTGCCGGCATTATCAATGAAATGCTCGATCGGATGGTGCTCAAGTTTTTATTGCCTTATGACAATGCTACGAATATGCAGCAACTGGGTATTTACGGAGCCTGTTATAAGCTATCTATACTGATGACTTTGTTTATTCAGGCCTTTCGCTATGCGGCAGAACCTTTTTTCTTTTCACATGCAAAAGAAAACGGCTCGCGAAAAATTTATGCCGATGTGACCAAATACTTTGTGATTGTGTGCGTGTTCGTGTTTCTGTTGGTGATGTTATACCTCCACTGGTTTCAAAACTTTATCGGTAAAGATTTCCGGGTAGGGCTGCCGGTGGTTCCTGTTTTGCTGATGGCGAACCTATTCCTTGGGGTGTATCTATTTGGTATAAACTCACCGATAAAACGATGATGGGCGCTTGGGTATCTATAGCCGGAGCAGTGATTACGCTGGTGCTGAATATTCTATGGATTCCTGTTTGGGGATACATGGGCGCGGCCTGGGCTACCTTTATTTGTTATGCGTTCATGGCACTGGTATCGTATCTTCTCGGACAAAAATTCTACCCCGTAGAGTATGATGTAAAAGCAATGGCGGGTTACATTCTGTTAGGTGTGGGTATTTGGCAGGGATATGTATGGCTGAGTCAAAATATTTTTGCGTCACAACCTTTCTGGATGATTGCCACTCCTTTAATGTTGTTGTTCCTCGTTATCATTTGGTTCACGGAGGGCAGGAAACTGTTTCAGCGCTTCCATTTAACCGCCAATGTTTAAATTTTATCTTTGCCCTCCTTCATGAAAATCAGGATCATTAATAAAAGTTCAAACCCTTTGCCGGCATACGAAACAGCCGGGTCGGCAGGCATGGATGTGCGAGCTTTTATCGAAGAAGAAATCATCTTAAATTCTTTAGACCGCAAGCTGATTCCCACCGGCTTGTTTCTTGAATTACCCGAAGGCTATGAGGCGCAACTTCGTCCGCGAAGCGGTTTGGCATTTAAGCACGGGATTAGCCTCCCCAATACTCCTGCAAC